>NZ_CP033043.1:4772500-5072500 GCF_003667825.1 Metabacillus litoralis
TTGAGGAGAATCTCCAACGTGAATACCCCGATATTCCACAATGCCAATTTTAAAGTCTTTGTTAAGTTGGTTGAGTTGATCTTGAACGGTCATTTCCATTAATTCATACCTCCACAAACATTGAATGTGGTGTTATTTTACCATAGTAGAAGAAAAAACTTAGAATATGTGACCTTTAAAGGAGGGAAGAGCAATGAATATTGAAGAATTTAAAAGGGAAGTTATTGAATATAGTAAAACAATAGGCATCGATAAAATTGGATTTACAAGCGCGAATATGTTTGAAGAGCTAAAGCAAAGGTTGATTACACAACAGGAGCTTGGCTATCAATCAGGCTTTGAGGAGTCAGATATTGAGAAACGTGTTGCACCTATTAAACTTTTACCTAAGGCAAGTTCAATCATATCCATTGCTCTTGCTTATCCTTCAAAAATGAAAAACGCTCCAAAAAGTACAAAAGAAGAAAGACGTGGTATATTTTGTCGTGCCTCTTGGGGGCAGGATTACCATGATGTGTTGCGTGACAGGTTAAATAAATTAGAAGTGTTTTTAAAAGAAAAAGTACCTGATATTCAAGTGAAATCGATGGTTGATACAGGTGAGCTTTCCGATCGTGCAGTTGCGGAACGGGCAGGTATTGGATGGAGTGGAAAAAACTGCTCAATTATCACGCCTGAATTTGGCTCTTATGTTTATTTAGGTGAAATGATTACAAACTTTCCTTTTCCGCCAGATACTCCAATGGAAGATCAATGTGGCTCATGTACAAAATGCCTCGATGTTTGTCCAACAGGTGCTTTAGTACAAGGTGGTCAGCTTGATTCATCGAAATGTATTGCTTTTTTAACACAAACAAAAGGTTTTCTGCCTGAAGAATACCGTACGAAAATTGGAAATCGCATCTATGGTTGTGATACTTGTCAAACAGTTTGTCCTGTTAATAAAGGAAAAGATTTTCACTTTCATCCAGAAATGGAGCCGGATCCTGAAATTGCAAAGCCAAAATTAAAACCGTTATTAACAATAAGTAATCGTGATTTCAAAGAAAAATTTGGACATATATCTGGTTCATGGAGAGGCAAAAAGCCTCTTCAAAGAAATGCGATCCTGGCACTTGCGCATTTTAAAGATACAACTGCGTTAGATGATTTAATAAAAGTGATGCACGAAGACCCAAGACCTGTGATTAGAGGTACTGCAGCATGGGCGATAGGAAAAATAGGGGAAGCTTCAGCAGCACACGAGCTACAAAAAGCATATGAAAAAGAAAAAGATTCACAAGTTAAAGAAGAAATCACGAAAGGTTTGTCCTTTCTTCTTACAGAAAAATAAAAGGATGTTAAAAGGCGGCGTTCTATTCTCCGCCTTTTTATGTTTTGATCCTCGCTATGTTTTATTGAAAGGGATCATAGTCAATGAAACGAATCTAATTGACTTTACATAAAATCATAGATAAAAGCGAAATAACATGACTAAATCTCAACACCTTCTACATACGTTTTAATAAATACGTTATGGTGGTGATGATCGTGAAGCAGCTAATTTCTGAGTTAAATGAAGCGAAACTTCAAATGCTGATCAATGCTAAATATATAAAAAACGAAAGAAATGATGCTGAACTACAGGCAATACAACGGAAACTTGAATTTTCTAGAAAACGAAATACAGAAATCGTTAAAGGTAGTACAAAAATAAATATTACGAATATTGACACAAGAACAAAAGACCTGAAGGAGGCAAGGTATACATGTCATTCGAAGTGGCTTAATAAGCAAAATGACTTTTTTTATCTTGAAGAAAGAATTGAAAACAGAAAGGCTAGTATTTATAAAAATGAAATTGTTGAAGATCTATTATTGAATCACGAAGGAGACAATGACAGATCTAGTATTCAAATCATGGATGATGATGAAAGGAATAAAGATTCTTCGTATCGTTACGACCGAATGGCGGCTGTTCAATATGCTGAGCGTTGGTGGAATAGTACGAATCCTAAATATAAAAACTTTGATGTGAATTGCACAAACTTTATTTCACAATGCTTGCATGCAGGTGGGGCCCAGATGAGAGGATATCCTAACCGTTCTTCAGGATGGTGGATGCAAAATAATAACTGGAGTTACAGCTGGTCTGTTGCAAATGCAATGAAGAATTTCTTAGCTCAATCCCAAACTGGTTTAAGAGCCGAGCGAGTAGAATCACCGGATAAATTAATGCCTGGGGATGTTATTTGCTATGATTTTCAAGGAGATGGCCGCTTTGATCATACAACGTTTGTCGTAGCAAAAGACGATGAGAATATGCCATTAGTAAATGCACAAACTTATAATAGCCGTATGCGCTATTGGGCATACGAAGACTCGACTGCCTACACACCAAATATAAAGTATGCTTTTTTTCGAATACTTGATGATACCAGTTCAAAGTAACAATGGTATAATGGCTATTGAAATAAATGTTAGTATTTTTCATAGAAACAGACGAGGTGAAAAAATTGGCTTTACATGTTGTACTTTATCAACCAGAGATTCCTGCAAATACAGGGAATATTGCACGTTCATGTGCAGCGACTAACACAACTCTACATTTAATTCGTCCATTAGGATTTTCGACAGATGATAAAATGCTGAAAAGAGCGGGTCTGGATTATTGGGAGTTTGTAAATGTTGTCTATCATGACTCTCTTGATGAATTATTTGAAAAATATAAATCAGGAGAATTTTTCTTTTTAACTAAATTTGGCCAACAGCCGCATACTACGTTTGATTACAGCGATCTTAATAAAGATTATTTCTTTGTTTTTGGTCGTGAAACAACGGGCTTGCCAAAGGATTTAATTCAATCCAATATGGATAAATGCTTACGTCTTCCAATGACAGAGCATGTGCGTTCATTAAATTTATCTAACACTGCAGCTATTCTTATTTATGAAGCATTAAGACAGCAGAACTATCCTGGTCTAATGCTGGACTTTCATAACTAAAGGCTAAGCGCAGGAGCTAAACACAAATAAAAAGGGTGACTCAAACGGTATAGATCTTATCAAAAGGTCTATATCATTTGGGTCACCCTTTTTTTTATCCAACTTACTTTTTTACGCCTGGCTTGCCTTCATATCCAGCTGTAAAAATAGCTGTTAAGAATGCTAAGCTAACACCGAGAATTAAAATAAAACCCATCGTTTTACCTCCTCTACTTAATCAACAGAGAATGAAGGATCTATGTATAGTTTCCCTCTTATAGCTAGTATTATTATAACTCAATTAAGAAGTGATGTGAATGAGGAACAAAGAAAAAGATTCTAGCTTTTTCTTAACAAGAACGAATGTTAAAGGACATCCTCGCATAAAGTGTATTAAACTGCACGAGTTAGAAATAAGTACGACCAATGATGAAGGAGGTCCTTATGGATATCTTAAAAAAGATTGAAAAGTACAGGGAAGATGAGCAGCGCTTAAAGTGGGAAGGAACCTTCGTAGAATATTTGGAGATTGTCAAAGAGAAACCATGGGTTGCCCAATCAGCACATTCCAGGGTTTACAATATGATTAAAGATGCTGGGATTGAAGAAGTTGATGGAAAAAGAACGTATAAGTTTTTTGATCACCAACTATATGGATTAGAAGACGCGCTTGAACGTCTTGTTGAGGAGTATTTCCATCCTGCTGCTAAGCGCTTAGATGTTAGAAAACGGATATTATTATTAATGGGACCTGTTAGTGGAGGTAAATCAACTCTTGTAACGATGCTGAAAAGAGGGTTAGAAGCCTATTCTTTAACAGATCGTGGTGCAGTTTACGCGATTAAAGGCTGTCCGATGCATGAGGACCCTCTTCACCTGATTCCACACCATCTAAGAGATGATTTTTATGATGAATATGGAATTCGTATTGAAGGGAACTTATCTCCATTAAATGTGATGAGACTAGAGCAAGAGTATGGTGGTCGTATTGAGGACGTACGAGTTGAACGTGTCTTCTTATCTGAAGATAAACGTACTGGTATTGGTACATTTAGTCCATCCGATCCAAAATCACAGGATATTGCAGATCTAACAGGTAGCATTGACTTCTCTACAATTGCTGAATATGGTTCTGAATCAGATCCACGTGCCTACCGCTTTGATGGAGAATTGAACAAAGCAAACCGTGGTATGATGGAGTTCCAAGAGATGCTAAAATGTGATGAGAAATTTTTATGGCATTTGCTATCATTAACACAAGAAGGTAATTTTAAGGCTGGTCGTTTTGCGCTAATTTCTGCAGATGAGTTAATTGTTGCCCACACAAACGAAACAGAATACCGCTCCTTTATTTCTAACAAAAAGAATGAAGCCCTTCACTCACGTATTATTGTTATGCCTGTTCCGTATAACCTAAAGGTTACAGAAGAAGAGAGAATTTATGAGAAAATGATCTCTGAAAGTGATGTATCTGATGTTCATATTGCCCCACATACATTAAAGGTTGCGGCTATGTTTACCATTTTAACTCGCCTAAAAGAACCGAAACGCGGAGATATTGATCTGGTTAAAAAGATGAGATTATATGATGGAGAAAGTGTTGAAGGCTTTAACTCTGTTGATGTTAATGAGCTAAGAAAGGAATATAACGATGAGGGCATGTCCGGTATTGACCCGCGTTATGTGATCAATAGAATTTCATCTACGATTATTCGTAAAGAAGTGCCATCCATTAATGCTTTAGATGTATTAAGAGCGTTAAAAGAAGGTCTTGATCAACACGCTTCTATTTCAAACGAAGATCGTGAAAAATATTTAAACTTCATCTCTGTTGCTCGCCAGCTATATGACGACATGGCGAAAAAAGAAGTTCAAAAAGCATTTGTTTATTCTTATGAGGAATCAGCTAAAACTCTTATGGATAACTATTTAGACAATGTGGAGGCATACTGTAATAAAAACAAGCTTCGTGATCCATTGACAGGTGAAGAAATGAACCCTGACGAAAAACTAATGCGCTCAATTGAAGAGCAGATTGGTATTTCAGAAAACGCGAAAAAAGCCTTCCGTGAAGAGATTCTTATCCGCATTTCAGCTTATGCACGTAAAGGAAAACGTTTTGATTATAATTCTCACGAACGTTTACGTGAAGCGATTCAAAAGAAACTTTTTGCTGACTTAAAAGATGTGGTGAAAATTACGACTTCATCCAAAACACCTGATGAGCAGCAGCTTAAGAAAATTAATGAAGTGGTGGCACGTCTTATTGATGAACATGGCTATAACTCAACTTCTGCGAATGAATTATTGCGTTATGTAGGAAGCTTATTAAACAGATAAATCTGAAATGCTTACGGCTGGCTGACATCTATCTTGTCAGCTTTTTTTATTAGGTATTAAACTTATGTGGTTTCACTCAAAAGATCGACGGGTAATAATACCCTATACCAAAAGAGGTGAATCCATTGAAAAAAACGGTTAACACAATGATTCGAAACATGGATGATTTGAAGAAGCAATCAAAGGATATGGAGAATATGAAAACGAATAAAGAGGTCAAGCAAGAGGGGAAAAGTCCAGATCCCATACAATATGTTAAAAAGAATACTAAGAATTAGAGGGCATCCAACTTAGGGTGTCTTTTTTGAATGGAAAACACAAAGTAAAAATTGAAATGGGAACTTGTCTTATTTTTAATGATTACACGGTAATTTTCTAAATTATTTGTCAATAAATCAATTCTTTCGCATAGGATAGAGTAATCCACAGAATTCAAAACGGATTTGAAAAACGAAAGTATTCATCCACGTTAATGTATGCTGAGGATTAAAAATGTGTGACACTTTTTTTACAACTAATTTTGAAATTTTTAATGAAATGTATGACAGATGATGAAAGAAACTAAAAAAATATCGGAGGGGGAACTGTAAAAATGTCTAATCAAGATCAGAATTTCGTTATTTCTCAAGAAGATTGGACCCTCCATCGCAAAGGCCATGATGATCAAACACGCCACCAAGAGAAAGTACAGGAAGCTATTCGCAACAATCTTCCAGATCTTATCACAGAAGAAAGCATTGTAATGTCCAATGGGAAAGATGTAGTAAAAATTCCAATTCGTTCACTGGACGAATACAAAATTCGTTATAACTATGATAAGAATAAGCATGTTGGCCAAGGCGATGGAGAGAGTCAGGTCGGTGATGTCGTAGCAAGAGATGGATCACAAGCAGATGCTAAGGGTCCCGGCAAGGGTCAGGGAGCCGGAGATCAAGCAGGAGAAGATTATTATGAGGCTGAAGTATCTATTTTAGAGTTAGAAGCAGCATTATTTAAAGAATTAGAGCTTCCTAATTTAAAACAAAAAGAACGTGATGATATTGTAATTGAAAACATTGAGTTTAATGATATAAGAAGAACAGGCTTAATGGGAAATGTTGATAAGAAAAGAACAATGTTATCGGCATATAAACGTAATGCCATGGCGGGAAAATCAAAGTTTCACCCAATTTATCCAGAAGATTTAAAGTTTAAAACTTGGAATGAAGTTGTAAAGCCTGAATCAAAAGCTGTTGTCATTGCGATGATGGATACGAGTGGTTCAATGGGCCTTTGGGAAAAATATATGGCTCGTAGCTTTTTCTTTTGGATGACAAGATTTCTTAGAACAAAGTATGAGAAAGTAGATATCGAATTTATTGCCCATCATACCGAAGCAAAGGTTGTTTCAGAGGAAGATTTCTTCTCAAAAGGAGAAAGCGGAGGGACAATTTGTTCATCTGCATACCGTAAGGCTCTTGAGATTATCGAAGAAAAATACCAACCAGCAAGATATAATATCTATCCTTTCCACTTTTCAGATGGTGATAATTTAACATCAGACAATGCCAGATGCGTTAAGTTAGTAGGAGAGCTTATGAAGGTTTCCAACATCTTTGGCTATGGAGAAGTCAATCAGTATAACCGTCATTCAACCCTAATGTCCGCATATAAGAATGTCAATGATGAGAAGTTCCGCTATTATATCCTCAAACAAAAAGCAGATGTTTTCCAAGCAATGAAGAGTTTCTTCAGAAAAGATGAAGATAAAAAGTATGCATAACAACCTTGCCCCAATAGTTTATTGGGGCTTCCTTATGTGAAGATAGGTTTACAAACAATATCTTCCTTACAAACATTTATTTTTTTTGGACAAGCTAAAAATTATAGATCTTCGTCCCGGAGGTTGATTTCTTTGGAGATATTCATTTTAGCAGTTCTTATTATTTTGAACGCCTTTTTTGCAGCTAGTGAGATTGCCTTAATTTCACTAAATGATAATAAAGTAAAGCTAATGGCAGAGAGTGGTAATAAAAAAGCGATAATGTTGGATAACTTATTGTCTGAACCTAGCAGGTTTTTAGCTACGATTCAAATTGGAATAACACTCGCTGGATTTTTAGCAAGTGCCTTTGCTGCGGAAAGCTTTGCAGGAAGACTTGCAAAAGCATTACATGATATGGGAGTGCCAGTGTCAGAAAGACTATTGGGAACTATATCTGTGATTGTTATTACGCTTTTATTATCATACTTTACTTTAGTTTTAGGTGAACTGGTTCCTAAACGACTTGCCCTCCAAAAGGCTGAAGCTATTTCCATGTTCGCCGTTTTCCCTTTAACCATTTTATCAAAGGTCTCATCACCTTTTGTAAAGTTGCTAACTGCCTCAACTAATTTCATTGTCCGACTATTTGGTGTCGATCCAGATGCGGATGATGAAAATGTAACGGAAGAGGAAATCCGAATGATGGTTGATGTTGGCAAGGAAAGAGGAACCATTCAAGAAGCTGAAAAAATTATGATAAACAATATCTTTGAATTTGATAACAAATCTGTCTCAGAAATTATGACACATCGAACAAATATTGTTGCGATCCCTCTTCATTTTACACTTAAAGAAACGGTTCGATTAGTAAATGAAGAAAAGTACACTCGATTTCCAGTGTTTGAAGAAAACATTGATCGTATTGTTGGAATACTACATTCAAAGGATCTCATTCAATTTGTTGAAAATTGTGATGAAAATTCATTCAATATGAAAGAATTACTACGTGCTCCTTACTTTATATTGGAATCTAAGCCAATCGATGATTTGTTTAAAGAAATGCAAATGAATAATATTCATATGGCTATTGCAATTGATGAATATGGTGGAACAGATGGGGTTGTCACAATAGAAGATGTGATTGAGGAAATTGTAGGAAATATTTTTGATGAATATGATGAAATAGGACTGGATTATGAAGAAATTATTGAGCTTGAAGATAATGTTTACTTAATTCCAGGAACGACAAACCTCTATGTTGTTGAAGATCTTCTTGACATTGAAATTTCAAATGAAGATTTTGACACATTAAGTGGGTTTGTCATAGGTCAGCTTGGGTATATACCTGATGAAAATGAAAAGCCTCAAGTCGAATATAACAATATATTGTTTGCAGTCGAAGAAATGCATGATAAGCGCATTCAAAAAGTAAGGGTCACTCCTTTAGAAAATCAAGAACTGGAAGAGGAGTAATGTTAGCCAATTTCTATGATGAAATTGGCTTTTTTCATTAGAACAAGGGGATCTTCATACATAACTCATTAATTAATCAAACGTTTGTTTAAAGTTGTTTAAAGGATTTTAACTAATATAAATTGTGTTTTAAGAAACGTTCTATTTTTTTGTATAATCGCAAGAAGTTTTCGCAAACTACATATGTCAATAGGATTAATTTACATATAGTAGATTCTTACTATGTGAAATAACACAGAGAAGGGGGCAATTCAATTGATAACGTCAATGAAGAAAAAGCTGTTTACTTTAACCAGCGTATTTGTTGTTTTTGCATCTATATTATCTGGTTGTAATACAGCTGAAGAAGCACCGGAAGATAATGCAGAAAACGGTGGCGGTGGCGCCGCAACGGAAGGTGAAGGTACTTATTTAGAAAGAGCTTATGCAGGTGAATTTGATGGAACTAAGGTTACGATGTTTGGTCCTTTCACAGATGCTGACCAAGTAAAGTTTGAAGATAGTATAAAAGAATTTGAAGAAAAAACAGGAATCGATATCCAATATGAAGGATCAAAAGAGTTTGAAGCTACAATCTCAATTCGTGTAGAAGGGGGAAATCCTCCAGATATTGCCGACTTCCCTCAGCCTGGACTATTATCTACATTTGCTAAGCAAGGTAATGTAATTGATGTTTCAACATTTATGGATCAAGAAAAATTAAAAGAAAAATACAATCAGAGCTGGCTGGATATGGCAACAATGGAAGGTCCAGATGGCGAGGTTATGGCTGGAATTTGGAATCGTAGTAATGTGAAAAGCTTAGTATGGTATCCAAAGGCTGAGTTTGAAGCAGCAGGATATGAGGTGCCTGAGACTTGGGATGAAATGATCGCGTTGTCAGAGCAAATTGTGAAAGACGGCGATAATCCTTGGGCAATCGGGATTGAAAGTGGAGCGGCAACAGGTTGGGTAGCAACTGATTGGATGGAAGATATTATGCTTCGTACAACATCACCTGAAAACTATGACAAATGGGTAAATGGTGAGCTTCCATTCTCTTCTCCTGAGGTTAAGAACGCGGCTGAAAAAATGTCTGAGATTTGGTTAAATGATGATTTTGTTTATGGTGGAAGAAAGTCAATTGTGACAACAAACTTTGGGGATGCTCCAAAGCCAATGTTTGATGAGCCACCTAAAACATGGTTACACAGACAAGGAAGCTTTATCACAAGCTTCTTCCCAGAAGGTACTGTAGCTGGTGAGGATTATGATTGGTTCTACTTACCTCCTATTGATGAGCAATATGGTAAGCCAGTTCTTGTTGCAGGTGATATTTATGCGATGTTTAATGATCGTGATGAAGTTCGTGCAGTTATGGAATTCTTTACAACAGGTGAGTCAATTAAATCATGGATTCAATCAGGTGGAGTTGTAGCACCTATGAATGATGCCGATCCTGAATGGTATACAACTGATGTTGAGCGTCGAATGGCAGAATTAATTCAAGAAGCAGATACTCTTCGCTTTGATGGATCAGATTTAATGCCAGGAGCAGTTGGCGCAGGAAGCTTCTGGAAAGGTATGACAGATTACATTAGTGGTACGGTGGAACTTGATCAAGCGCTTAAAGAAATAGATGCAGGTTGGCCGAAATAAAGTATTTTTTACAAATGCTTTAAGCACTATCGGCAAGCATAAGTTTTATAGAAATAAGCCAAGTGTTCAAAATAAATTGTGCATCCTAAGGACTGGACATAATGTCTGGTCCTTCATTATTAATAAAGTTTCAATTGAAAATGAGGTAAGGATTTTTACCATAAGGAGGTAACCCGAGTGATATGGAAAAACAAACATCACCTTCAGTCGCAAAGCTTGTTTTATTAACAATTGCTGTATTTGCAGGGAACTTACTCATTCATTACGGTATATTTCTTTTTCTACGTGATACAGAGATGCCAGCCCTGCTTTATGCAATCTTGGCTATCATTTGGGGAGTATTCGGAGTTTATACCATTTACTACACACTTAACTGGGTAGTTGAACAATACCCTGTGAAACAAAGGCGTATTGTACAGCCGTATGTATTCGTTGGGCCTGCTGTTCTTTTGTTAGGATGGCTGATGTTTATACCAACTCTTCGTACATTATATTTAAGTTTTTTTGGCCCAAATTCAGACAGTTTCGTAGGCTTATCAAATTATTTAGCGGTGTTTACGGACCGTCTTTTGTTAACAGCCTTGCGTAATAATTTGTTGTGGGTCCTATTTGGAGCAACATTATGTATCGTGTTAGGGCTATTGATTGCTGTTTTAGCTGATAGAAGCAGCTATGAAAAAATTGCGAAGGCTATTATTTTCATGCCAATGGCTATTTCGATGGTAGCTGCTGGGGTTATTTGGAAGTTCATTTACTATTACCAACCTGGAGATCAACAAATAGGTTTGTTAAACGCAATTGTTGTTGCGATTGGTGGAGAACCTCAAGCTTGGACAAGTATGAATCAGCCCTGGAACAATATGTTTTTAATTGTGATATTAATTTGGATGCAAACCGGCTTTGCGATGGTCCTATTTTCAGCAGCATTGAAGGGAATTCCAAATGAGTTACTTGAGGCTGCACGTGTGGACGGAGCAACAGAGGTTACAATCTTTTTCAAAATTATTATTCCATACATTTCAGGTACGATCTTAACTGTTTCAACAACCATTATTGTTTTTACATTAAAAATCTTCGATATCATCATGGTAATGACAGGTGGTCAATATGAAACAGATGTAGTTGCCACACAGTTTTACCGCCAATTCTTTATGTACAGAAACTTTGGATATGGCTCAACATTAGCGATTGTTTTATTAATTACAGTCATTCCTGTTATCATCATCAATCTAAAACAATTTCGCAGGCAGGGGGGATTTTAGGGTGAAATCAAACAAAGGGTCAAAGTGGCTCGTCAATCTAGTGTTAGCTGTCATTTGTCTGATTTGGCTGATTCCAACAGCGGGACTATTTATTTCCTCCTTTAGACCAGCGGCCGATATATTAGATTCAGGATGGTGGACCGTATTTCCTCATAGAGACTGGGTAACAGAGGATCAACTCACACTCGATCCTGATACAGATTTGAGCGAGCCGATTGCGGTAGAAGGTAAAACCTATACAAATGATGAACTAGCTAGTGGTGTTGTTTTAGATGGTAAAAGGCTTATTTGGGAAAACAAACGAAAAAGACTTCTTAATGTTCAAACGAAACAATGGACAATGAATGCAGATTTTACGTTAGAGAATTATCAAACGGTTCTTGGTGGTAAGCAGTATGTGATCACCCTTCCCGGTGGTGGAACAAAAACAGAAAAAGGAAGTAATTTAACACAGTCATTTATTAATACATTTACGGTTTCCATTCCAGCTACCATTATCCCGCTGTTAATAGCTACCTTTGCTGCTTATTCCTTTGCATGGCTAAAATTTAGAGGCAGCAGAGCGATGTTTGTTGTTGTCATCGCGTTGCTTGTTGTTCCATTGCAGGTTGCGCTCATCCCTATATTGAAGGATTATACAAACATCGGCTTAAATGGTAGTTATTTAGGAATATGGCTTGCACATACCACATTTGGATTACCGTTAACAACCTACTTTCTTTATAACTATATTAGCCAGTTGCCACGGGATATTTTTGAGTCAGCCTTTATAGATGGCGCGAGTAATTTTACGATCTTCACAAAATTGATTCTTCCATTATCTGTTCCTGCTTTAGCATCGATTGGAATCTTTCAGTTCTTGTGGGTATGGAATGATTATTTAGTTGCATTGGTGTTTTTAGGAAGTCAGCCAGATGTTCAGGTGCTCTCAATGAGAATTGCAGACATGGTCGGGTCACGTGGAGATGATTGGCACTTACTAACAGCAGCAGCCTTTGTTTCAATGATCATGCCGCTTACTGTTTTCTTCTTATTACAACGTTTCTTTGTAAGAGGTTTATTAGGTGGATCTGTAAAAGGATAAAACTAAGTGCAGGGATAAAGCCAGTCATGATGAGGTGTTCATACTGGCTTTAAGCCTGTTTATTTTTAATCGGTGAAATGGAGTTGAAAATGCGTGACGTGGAAAATCGAACGAAATGATCTATCACAGCAGGAACTATTAAACCTAGAAAGCTTATTCTCTTTGGCAAATGGCTACATTGGTGTCCGCGGGAATTTTGAGGAAGGGTATTCGGAAGAGTTCGTTTCAATACGTGGAACATACTTGAATGCCTTTCATGATATAACAGAGATTACATATGGTGAAAAGCTTTATGCTTTTCCAGAAACACAGCAAAAGCTGGTGAATAACATTGATGCTCAATCAATTGATATCTTTATAGACAAAGAGCAATTCTCGCTATTTGAAGGTGAAGTACTTTCATATAAGCGGGTGTTGCACTTAGATCAAGGGTATACAGAACGATTCATTCATTACAGAACTCCTGGTGGAAAGGAAGTAAAATTGCAGTTTCGCAGGGTAGTATCGTTCTCTGTAAAAGAACTTTTTGCAATCGAAGTAAAAATTGAGCCGGTAAATTTTAACGGAGAAGTAAGGATTGTATCAAAAGTAGATGGAGATGTTTCGAACTATGTTAATAGAAATGATCCGCGTGTAGCTGCGGGACATGCAAAATTACTTTCAGTAGAGAACATTGGGGAAAAGGATGACATCGTTTTTGTTGAAGACAAAACGACAAATTCGGATCTTAAGGCTGCTTGCACGACAAAACATATCTTAAATGTTCAAGGAAATAAGACTACAAAAATTCTAGATAAAAGAGCAGAAGTTACCTACACTTTTGATCTAAACGAACCTGTTGAATTTGTAAAATATAATGTTTATACAGATACACTCAGGCACGAACAGGATTTGGTTGAAAAGGGTATCGAGATTCATGGCAATCTTTCAAATCAATCCTTTGAACAGCTCATTCAATCTCAAAAGAACTATCTTGATGAATTCTGGAATGTGGCAGATATAAAAATTGAAGGTGAGGAAAAGCTTCAGGAGGGTATTCGCTTTAACCTTTTTCAACTTTTACAATCTGCAGGAAGAGATAAGTACAGTAATATAGCTGCAAAGGGTCTTTCAGGTGAAGGATATGAGGGACATTATTTCTGGGATACCGAAATTTATATGATTCCTGTTTTCTTACTAACAAAGCCTGAGTTAGCAAAACAATTACTAATCTATCGATATTCAATCTTGAATGGAGCAAGACAAAGGGCCAAAGAGATGGGGCATTCTAAAGGAGCTTTATTCCCATGGAGGACCATCTCAGGATCAGAGTGCTCGGCGTATTTCCCAGCTGGAACAGCACAGTATCACATAAGCGCTGATATTGCCTATAGCTTTATCCAATATTATTTAGCAACAAAAGATATCAATTTTATGGTGGAATATGGAGCTGAAGTTTTAAGTGAAACAGCAAGATTATGGATGGATACAGGTCATTTTTATCAAGATGAATTTAGAATTGACGATGTAACCGGTCCTGACGAATATACATGTCTTGTGAACAATAATTATTATACAAACGTTATGGCAAAGCATAATTTAAAATGGGCCTACTCCATTTACAATCAGGTGAGGAAAGAGGATCCACCTTCTTTTAAAGAGTTATCGCAACGCTTAGATCTCACTGAAGAAGAAGCACGAGACTGGAATCAAGCAGCTGAAAAAATGTATTTACCTTATGATGAAGAATTAGGGATTAATCCTCAGGATGATACATTCTTAAAAAAAGCTGTTTGGGATTTTGAACATACACCAAAAGAAAAGTATCCATTGCTTTTACATTATCACCCACTAACACTATATCGCTATCAAGTGTGTAAGCAAGCTGACACTGTACTTGCTCACTTTTTATTAGAGGACGAGCAGTCGCTTGAAACAATAAAAGCATCCTACGATTATTATGAAAAAATTACGACCCATGATTCATCTCTATCCTCTGCTATCTTTAGTATTATGGCAGCGAAAGTTGGTTATCGCGAAAAGGCCTACGACTATTTTATGGAATCTGCGCGTCTAGATCTTGATAATACTCACGGTAACACAAAAGATGGCTTACATATGGCCAATATGGGTGGTACATGGATGTCAATTATTCATGGTTTTGGAGGAGTTCGTGTGAAAGAAAGTGGGCTTTCCTTACATCCTGTTTTACCAAAGCAATGGACACAATATGAATTTACGTTACATTATTTGCACCGCCAACTTCGTGTCAAAGTTGAACGTGAGCAAATGACTGTTTCCCTTGAAAAGGGCGATCGTCTTGACCTTACTGTTTATAGAAAAAACATAACATTAGAGGAAGGAAAGCAATATACTTGGGAAATTTCCGAATAGGAGTGATACAGTTGAGTAAATTAAAGGCTTTTATTTTCGACTTAGATGGTATTATAACTGATACAGCTGAATATCATTTTCTTGCTTGGAAGGCTTTGGCTGAAGATCTAAACATTTCTTTTACTAGAGAATTAAATGAAGAGTTAAAAGGAATTTCGAGAATGGATTCCCTTGAGAAAATCCTTCAATTTGGTGGAAAAGAGCAAGAATTTTCAGAGCAAGAAAAGCTGGAGTTGGCAACAAAGAAAAATGAACATTATGTTGAGTTAATAAATAAGATCACTCCTTCAGATATATTACCAGGAATTGAAACGTTACTGAGTGATATTAAACAAGCTAACTTAGGAATCGCGCTAGCATCAGCAAGTAAAAATGCCAATATGGTATTAGAAGCATTGAAGCTCAAGGATCAATTTGATTATATTGTTGATGTAACAAAAATTAAAAAAGGAAAGCCTGATCCAGAAATCTTTCTAAAGGCAGCAGAATTACTAAAGGTTAACCCTTCAACATGCATAGGAGTAGAGGATGCCATTGCTGGTGTTGAAGCCATAAAAGGTGCCGGTATGTATGCGGTTGCAGTTGGACCGGAACATTCCTTCCCAAAAGCTGATCTTGTTTATGAAAAAACGGATGATCTTTCATTTAAAGAGATAAGAGAAAGGTTTGAAGGGTGAAAAAAGGAGAAATCAATGATTGAAAACCAAAGAATTAAGGAAGCGGAAACAGCATTAAGTAAGTTGCAGGAAGAGGTTTATCAACATGAATGGCGATTGCACTATCATATTGCTCCAGTAGCCAATTGGATGAATGATCCTAACGGGTTTTGCTATTTTAAAGGTGAATATCATCTGTTTTATCAGCATCATCCTTTTGCTCCAAAATGGGACTCCATGTATTGGGGACATGTCAAAAGCAAAGATCTCGTCAATTGGGAGCATCTTCCTCCAGCCTTGGCTCCAGGTGAAACTTATGATAAAGATGGATGCTTTTCTGGCAGTGCAATTGAAAAGGATGGTAAGCTCTATTTAATGTACACAGGTAATGTGTGGACAGGTGAAAATTATGATGAAGAGCTAAAGCAAGTTCAAGCCCTAGCTGTAAGTGAGGATGGAATTCATTTCGAAAAGCTTCCAGAAAACCCTGTTATAACAGAGGCTCCAAATGGTGACATCCATCCATTTCATTTTCGTGATCCAAAGGTATGGAAGCACGATGATCTTTATTATGTTGTGTTAGGTTCAAAAACGATGCAAAATACCGGACAAGTATTAATGTATCGTTCAAAAGATTTGATACATTGGGAATTCGTCAATATTTTGGCTAAAGGTGAGGGGAACTTCGGGTACATGTGGGAATGTCCTGATTTATTTACTTTAAACAATAAAGAAGTTCTCGTGATGTCTCCACAGGGAGTAAAACCTGAAGGGAATTTATATCATAATTTACATCAAGCTGGCTATGTGATTGGTGAGCTGGACTATGAAAAAGGAATTCTTTCTTATGGTGACTTTCAATTATTAGATTATGGCTTTGATTATTATGCCCCTCAAACAATGGTTGACCCAGAAGGCAGAAGAATTGCTATTGCATGGATGGATATGTGGGAAAGTGAGATGCCGACACAATCACACGGATACACAGGTGCTATGACATTACCTCGTGAGTTGGAACTAAGAGGTGATAAAATTTATTGTCATCCAGTAAAGGAAATTGAAAAGCTCAGACAAGCTGAAGTCGTACACGAACAAATTACGTTTTCTGGAGAAACCTCACTTGAAGGCATTGCAGGCGATTGCATAGAGCTAGACCTTTCACTTCGAGTTCACCATTCATCAGCATGCGGAATTCGACTTCGTGTAGATGAGGATGCTGGTGAAGAAACAGTCATCACCTATTATGGTGACAAAGGAATTCTTGAACTTGACCGCAATGAATCAGGGAAGGGGCCAGGTGGAGTTAGAAAAACGCATCTACAATTACAAGATCAAATGCTACACTTAAGAATTTTCATTGATAAATCCTCCGTAGAAATTTTTGTGAATAATGGTGAGCAAGTATTAACTGCTAGAATATACCCAGGTGAAAATAGTACAAGCATTCGCTTATTTTCAAATGAAGAAATTGAAATTGCTCAATTAAAAAAGTGGGATTTAAAGCGATCTATATGATAGTAAAAAACCTTTCGACATTAGTTGAAAGGTTTTTTATTTTTAGAAAGAAGTATAATTTGTCAATCTCAACATAAACATTTATTATTTTTGTAGAACAAAAAATAAAATGTTGAGGAGAAATATACAATGGAACTTGAACAACAAAAAGTTCAACAACAAAACAAAGCACTTATTGTGTTTATTTTAGGAACACTTGCGGCATTTGCTCCTTTGTCGATTGATATGTATTTACCAGCGTTTCCAATCTTAACAAATGAATTTCATACTAGTGCATCGATGATTCAGTTAAGTTTAACGTTCTTTCTGCTGGGAGCTTCTTTAGGTCAACTCTTTACTGGGCCTTTAAGTGATGTGTTTGGAAGAAGGAAGCCGTTGTTAATCGGCTTATCTATCTATACAGTCACCTCTCTTTTATGTGTTTTTACTGATTCTATTGAACTTTTCATTCTTTTGAGATTGATACAAGGATTAGCGGGATCTGCAGGAATGGTTATTTCAAGAGCCATTGTTAGGGATCTTTATTCTGGTAAAGAAATGACAAAGTTCTTTTCATTATTAGCTTTAGTAAATGGAATGGCACCTATTCTTGCTCCAGTTATTGGAGCACAACTTCTCAAGCTGTTTCCATGGCAGGCAGTATTCATAGCCCTAACAATCATAGGTGTAGTGATTTTTGCCTTTGTTCTTTGGGGATTAAAGGAAACCTTGCCTGTTGAAGAACGAAACGAAGGCGGCTTTTTGCAAACACTTAAGACGTTTCGCCAACTGCTTACAAATCTTCATTTTATGGGATATGTTCTTTCATTCGGATTTGTTGCTGCAGCAATGTTTGCTTACATCTCAGGTTCATCCTTTGTCATTCAGTACGTATACGGAGCTTCCGCAGATACATTCAGTATCGTCTTTGCCATTAATGGAATCGGGATTGTCATTGCCAGCCAAGTAACAGGAAAGCTTTCAGAATGGATCGAAGAAAAGAAGCTTCTCTTAGCAGGAGTGATCATGTCATTTACTGGTGGACTTAGTTTATTACTTCTTATTTTATTAAAGGTAGAATTAATGTTCATTCTTCCATCGCTCTTTTTAACAGTATCTAGTGTAGGTGTGGTTAATACAACTAGCTTCTCTTTAGCTTTACAGAATAATAGAAACATAGCAGGCAGTGCCTCTGCACTATTAGGTGTTATGTCATTGTTAGTGGGTGCTATTGTAGCACCTCTTGTAGGAGTTGCTGGTGAAGATACGGCGGTGCCTATGGGAATTGTTATATTTATATCCAGTTTAGGAGCAGTTCTCTCATATTTCTTTCTCGTTAGATCAAAAAAACTAGCTTAGGTCTATTAAAAAAACCAATTTACAAGAAACGAGAGAAAAGGTTATCATTTTCTTTGGATAGAAAATTGCAAATGAGTATGGGAGAGAATAAATGAAGGAATTAACGTTTACATCTTATAATCAGTTTCAGCAATTTATTGAACACAAAGCGATGGAAAAAGCGATTATGAAAGGTCTTCATGGCGAAGAATTAGAAACATTTAAAGTAGAGTTTCTACAAAGAGCTGAAAAAATGTGGAAAGACAACGAGTGTGATCATTGGGTTGAAAAGCACGGTTATGTTGTAATAAATGTATGGAAAGACGGTGTAGGCAAACGGAAAATGTCGAGGGGAAGACCGAAGAAACTCGATTCCGAGAAGTACCTTCATTCCATTCATGTACGTTTAGATGAAGAGGCATACCGTAAGCTCAATCAATACTGTGAAGACAACAACATAGATGTGTCAGAAACAATAAGGAAGTTAATAAAATCACTTTAGAATTCTGGAGTTACAATAATATTTTGTATCAAAAAAGCAGTGGTCTGATTGAGATCACTGTTTTTTGATACAAAAGTATCTCATTGCTAGGGTAGGGAAGAGGTAGATTGGAAGGTATAGGGGGATAAGATCTTAACTTGATATCGCATCTGCAGGGACTTTTCATGGTTTGTATAATAGGAGGTTAGTGGCAGATCGGTTTGAGGAGATTGGTGTCTTGGTACTAAGGGAATTGGGACAGGAAGGTCTTCCGGGAGAAAGATGTGTCTCGATACAGAGAGAATCGGGACAGAAAAGGTCCTCCAGCAGGAAGATGTGTCCCGATACAGGGGGAATCGGGACAGAAAAGGTCTTCCGGCAGAAAGATGTTTCTCGATACAGAGAGAATCGGGACAGAAAAGATCCTCCAGCAGAAAGATGTGTCTCGATACAGGGGGAATCGGGACAGAAAAGGTCCTCCAGCAGGAAGATGTGTCTCGATACAGGGGGAATCGGGACAGAAAAGGTCCTCCAGCAGAAAGATGTGTCCCGATACAGGGGGAATCGGGACAGAAAAGGTCCTCCAGCAGGAAGATGTGTCTCGATACAGGGGGAATCGGGACAGAAAAGGTCCTCCGTCAGAAAGATGTGTCCCGATACAGGGGGAATCGGGACAGAAAAGGTCCTCCAGCAGAAAGATGTGTCCCGATACAGGGGGAATCGGGACAGAAAAGGTCCTCCGTCAGAAAGATGTGTCCCGATACAGGCAGAATCGGGACAGAAAAGGTCTTTCAGTAGGAAGATGTGTCTCGATACAGGGGGAATCGGGACAGAAAAGGTCCTCCAGCAGGAAGATGTGTCCCGATACAGGGGGAATCGGGACAGAAAAGGTCTTCCGTCAGGAAGATGTGTCTCGATACAGGGGGAATCGGGACAGAAAAGGTCTTCCGTCAGAAAGATGTGTCCCGATACAGGGGGAATCGGGACAGAAAAGGTCCTCCAGCAGGAAGATGTGTCCCGATACAGGGGGAATCGGGACAGAAAAGGTCCTCCGTCAGGAAGATGTGTCTCGATACAGGGGGAATCGGGACAGAAAAGGCCTTCCCTCGGAAAGATGTGTCTCGATACAGAGAGAATCGGGACAGAAAAGGTCCTCCAGCAGGAAGATGTGTCTCGATACAGGGAGAATCGGGACAGAAAAGATCCTCCAGCAGAAAGATGTGTCTCGATACAGGGGGAATCGGGACAGAAAGGGTCCTCGGTCAGAAAGAAGTGTCTCGATACAGAGAGAATCGGGACAAATCCATGAGAAAAGAGTTGTAAAGAGTCTCGATACTAAGATAATCGGGACAAATCCGTGAGAAATGATCAGCAAAGAGCCTCGATATAAGGGAATCCAGATGGAGCTGGTGTTAATACTCGAATCACCTATCGAAAAACGCATGAACTTCTGAATATCACACCCTACAGGTACTCTAACACTAGGTATCTCGAAAACACACATTGGTTCAAATTATAATAAACTCTACTATTAAAACCTACGAACTATTGTTCCGCCAAATAATCCCATATGATATAATTGAAAAAAACGCTTGGAGTGATTTCTATTTTTAAGCTGGAGGAAATGTTTGATAGCGGTAGCTCCTCTTATTTAGAAAGAGAAAAGAGGAGATTAACAGAATTATATAAACTGGACCTCATCAATACTCCAAATGAAGAGTCGTTTGATCGCATTACAAGGTTAGCTAGTAGGATCTTTCAAGTTCCTATTTCATTAATAACGTTATTAACTGAGGACAAACAATGGTTTAAATCATGCGTAGGTCTCACAGGTTCAATTTTAGAAGAGAGGTCAACAGAAAGAGAGGCAGCCTTCTGTCAGTATGTTGTTTTAGATGGAAACCCATTAGTGATTGAAGATACACTGGAAGACCATCGCTTTAAACATAATCGATTAGTGAAAGAACATCAAATCCGTTTCTATGCTGGTGTACCAATTATTACGAAGCAAAACAATATACTAGGGTCTTTGTGTATTATTGATGTGAAACCAAGAACGCTTAGTGAAGATGAACTAAATAACTTGATCGATTTAAGTTATTGGGTAAAGACAGAAATTGAGTTAAGATCAGACATAATCGAGAGAACGCTGAGTGAACAGTCAATTCGAAGCTTATATGAAATAACGAGCAATAATGACTTAAGCTTTGAGCATAAATTAAAAAAGTTATTAAGTATAGGTTGTGAGCGCTTCCAATTGTCAGATGGAAATATTTCGAAAATAACTGGGAACCATTATGAGGTTATCCAAACAACAGATTTAACAGAAACGATAAATGTTGGTGAAGTCATTTCTCTAGATGAAACGTGTGCTGGGATGGTTAGGGAACGTTTAACACCAGTACATATAAGTCAGTCTGCACCAATTCATAATCAATCGATGATAAGAGAGTATGTGGGTGCACCAATATTTGTTCATGAACAATTTTACGGTACTTTTTGCTTTTATGATATTCATCAGGGATTTCGTACAATATCCAACTCAGACATTGAATTCCTACAATTGATGACACAGTGGGTTGGCAATGAGCTGGAACGAAGAATTGCTGAGAAAAAGCTAAAGGAAACTCAAGAGAGATTCGAGCAAATTGCTAATAACATTAAAGAAGCCTTTTGGATAGTTGATATTCAAGAGAAAAAGCTACTATATATGAGTTCTGCATGGAAAGAAATCTCAGGCAGAACAGGTGAAGAATATAATTTAGATCAGACACTCTGGGAAAGATCCATTCATCCTGATGATCGTGAGTATGCATTGGAGAGATTTGGGAATGTGCATGAAAGAGTTGAATTTGACTATAGAATAATTTACACAGACGGTACAATACGTTGGGTGAGAAACCGAATTGTACCAGTGTATAATCCAAACGGTCATCCTTATCGAATTGCGGGTGTAGCTGAAGATATTACGGAGAAGAAACAAAATCAGGCTTTAGTGAGGAAATCAGATAAGCTAACAGCTGTAGGTCAATTAGCGGCAAGTATTGCACATGAAATACGAAACCCTTTAACAAGTATAAAAGGATTTATGCAGCTGAAAGATGGCTATTCCTATCCATACAAGGAATTAATTCTAAGTGAGCTTTTACAGATGGAAGATTTTGTAAATGAAATTCTTGTTCTTGCAAACTCTCATCTTGGTACTAAGCGTGAACAAAATAACATCATAGACCTCCTTCAAGAGGTTTTACGTACAAATGAGGAGTTAAGCAGAATGCTTAATATTACTTTTTGTATCAAGTGTCATGCTAGCCTATCTATACCATGTGATTTAAATCAAGTTAAGCTTGTTTTTCAAAATTTGATTAGTAATGCAATTGAATCAATGCCAAAAGGTGGCATGATTCATATTGAGATTGGGATAGAGGATGAACGATATTTGTATATTGCGGTGGCTGATGAAGGTGTAGGCATTTCACCAGAACGAATTCCTACGCTTGGAGAACCTTTTTATTCTAATAAGGAAAAGGGTAGTGGACTTGGGCTGATGATAAGCTATAGAATCATCCAAAATCATAAGGGGAAAATCTTCTTTACTAGCGAGCTTGGGAAAGGAACAACAGTTAAAATCCTATTACCTTTAGAATAACTAAAAGGAGCGATAATACGCTCCTTTTAGTTTATTTTTTTCTTTGCGGAGTTCTTTCATAAGTAGGCGATTGTGGAAACATATTTCCTGTTGGTCCCGGAAGAGGCCCCTCAAAATTAGGATACCCCGGATAAGAGCTGCCATCAGGTCCCGGAAGAGGCCCTTCAAAATTAGGATACCCCGGATAAGGGCTGCCATCAGGTCCCGGAAGAGGTCCTTCGAAATTAGGATACCCCGGATAAGAGCTGCCATCAGGTCCCGGAAGAGGCCCCTCAAAATTAGGATACTCTGGATACGAGTTGCCATCAGGTCCCGGAAGAGGTCCTTCGAAATTAGGATATCCAGGATACGAGTTGCCGTAAGGCCCAGGAAGAGGTCCTTCGAAATTAGGGTAGCCTGGATAAGAGTTACCATAAGGCCCAGGAAGAGATCCTTCAAAATTAGGATAAGTATTTCCGACAGGGTTTGGGAATGCTCCTCCATAGTTTGGATTATAGCTATTCCCTATTGGTGATGTTACTCCCTGATAAGGGGTACCCGGTGTTGGATAAAATCCGTTACCATACATTGTTCCAGTTGCAGGAGATGCACCGTAGTTCTGCATAAATCCTGGTTGATAAGGAGCATAATGGTTTCTTCTAGGGTAAAAATTCATGTGTTTTTTCCTCCTCTATAGGAATTCCTTAACTAACCTATGCTGTTAACTAGATTTCGCTACAAGGAAAGATGAGGAGAGATACTAAAAGCTAATTGAAGAGGGATCAATAAATAACTGATCAATCTTATGCGCTAATTCGAAATCTAATTTTGTTAAACCTTTTGCAGCCCATGATGTGTAGGTAATAAAAACGGCTTTATACTGAATCTCAATAAAAGGGTGATGATCTGCTTGCTCAGCAAGATATCCTACCTTTGAAACAAAATCTATTCCGGCAAGATAGTCCTTAAATATGTATTTTCTAACGATAGAACGCTGCTCTTTTAATTTCCATTGTTGTAAAGAAGAAAGTAGTTCTTCAATCTCCTGGTCTTCTAATCGCTTCAATTCTATACCTCCTTTCCGTAATGTCTTACTATTTTCTCTAAACATATGGCAATTCCTTCTTGTAGATAAAACTAGAAATTTAGTCGTAGTAAAATATAAATAGAACAGAGCAAAAGAAATACATTATGGTATATCCTATCTGTAATAACTGTTATGATAGTAGAATGATAAAGTGGTAAAGCAATAGATTACTTAATTAATTTAACTTAATTAAGTATTTTTCTTTGTTAATCAACAGGATATCAATTTATTGTTGTCGAATTGGTTATGGGGAATTGTTTAAGGAGGATACTAGATGTCAAATGCACCAAACGGGCAATTAGAACAGGAACATGAAAAGGGTGAACTTGATACACCATATGTTGTAGGAATTGGAGCCTCAGCTGGAGGTCTTGAAGCCATAGAGCAATTTTTCCAAAGTATGAAATCTGACATAGATGCAGCATTTGTTGTTGTCCAACATTTATCTTCTAAATATAAAAGCTTTATGCCGGAACTACTCAGAAAATATACAAATATGCAGGTTTTTGAGGCAAAGCAAGGGTTGGAGGTTAAGCCTAAAACCGTCTATTTATGCCCACCCAATCACTATATTACTATAAATAATAAAGGGCAGTTACATCTAGAGAAATATCATGAGAGTCAAGTAGTGAATTATCCAATAGATACGTTCTTAACATCTATTGCTTACTACGCACAAAAGAAAGCAATCGGTGTGATCTTGTCTGGTAAAGGGACAGATGGAACAAAGGGCTTAAATGATATTCACGAAAGAGGCGGACTTTGTCTTGTTCAGAATGAGACAGCAAAGTATATGGATATGCCCGAAAGCGCAATCAAGTCAGGGGTTGGAGATTACGTCATTAATCCTTCAGTGATGTCTGAGCATATTCAAAATTATATCGAAACAGAACCCGTGGATTTTAAAGAAAAAACATTAAACCAAGTGTTAATGATGATTCATAAAAAAAGTGGTATTGATTTTACCATGTATAAGAAAAACACTGTTATCCGAAGAATTGAACGTAGAATGAGTTTATTGGAAGAATCATTCCTTAATCTTGAGGACTATAAAAACTATTTGCTGGAAAACCCTAGGGAAATTCGTTATCTTCAAGAAGATTTACTTATTGGTGTGACTCACTTTTTTAGGGATACTGATGCATTTTACTATATGCAGAATACTCTCATTCCATCAATGATTAGTGAGAACTTGCAGCGAGGCCGAAATAAGATGAGGATATGGGTAGCCGGATGCTCATCAGGTCAGGAGGCATATTCTTTAGCTATTTTATTTAATGAAGAGCTGGAAAAAAGAGAAAGTGATATGGATTTGCAAGTGTTCGCCACAGACATTGACCGTGATGCTGTTAAGTTCGCAAGTCAGGGCTGCTACTCAGAGCAAATCGTCTCAATGATCCCAAAACATCTGCTAATTAAATATTTTGATAAACAAGGCAGTGATTATCAGGTAAAAAGAGAAATCAGACAAAAAATTGTATTTGCCCCTCATAATATGACGAAGGATTCTCCATTTGTTAATTTAGACATGATAAGTTGTAGAAATGTCATGATCTACTTTCAAACAGAGCTTCAGCAACGAGTATTGTCATTGTTTCACTTTGCACTAAAGGAGAAAGGCTATTTATTTTTAGGGCCAAGTGAAACGATCGGTAAACTCTCAAATCTTTTCTCCTCTGTTAATAGCAAGTGGAAAGTTTTTAGTAACCAGGTTTCTGATAACCAACATTTTTCCCAAGCATTGTTAGCTCCTAAGGAAATCTCCGGAGATAGTGAGAGAAGAGGTACTGAACACTTACGCGACACAAACAGGTATCAGCACCCAGATGAACTGTATTATTCACTCATGGACGATCTGTTACCTCCGTGCATCGTAATCAATGAGCATAATGAGGTAATTCTTTCTTCCGGTAATGCAGGTGAGTATTTAAACCTACCAAAGGGAAAGGTTAACTATAATATTTTTAATATGGTTCCAACAAACCTATCTGTTGCCATTGGAACAGCAATAAAAAAAGTTCGTGAGGAATTAAGAGAGATTAAATATAAGAATCTTTTAATCAACAAAAATGAAAGTAAACAGGTAAAACTAGTTGTTAAGCCTTTAGAAAATGTAAGAAAGGGCTATGTTGCATTATTTATAAAAGATCATATGCCTGACTCGACAACTATAATCAAAGCTGATTCTATGACATTTGATCAGGATTCTGCCTATAATCAAAGAATCTTTGACTTAGAGCAGGAGCTTTACTATACAAAGCAAAGTCTTCAAACAACGATTGAAGAATTAGAAACATCAAATGAAGAGCTTCAGTCAACAAATGAAGAATTAATTGCTGCGAATGAAGAGCTTCAAAGTACAAATGAGGAAATGCAATCTGTTAATGAAGAATTAATTACAGTTAATTCACAGTATGAAAAGAAAATTATTGAACTTACGGATCTTAACAATGATATGGACAATTTGTTGATTAATACCAATATCGCAACCATTTTCTTGGATAAGAAATTAAATATTAAACTTTATACTCCTGAGGTTATGAAGCTCTTTCATGTTATTAATCGTGATATTGGACGTCCGATTTTTCATATATCACATCGATTAGAGTATGAAACATTGATAGAAGATATCCAAGATGTGTTAATGACAACGAAATCAATTATAAAAGATCTACCTGCAAAAGATGGAAAATGGTATAGTGTCAAAATCATGCCTTACCGTACTAGTGACAATATTGTTGACGGAATTGTGATGACATTTATTGATATCACTAAAATTAAGAAGGTAAATCGAGAGCTTCAATTGAGTATGCAGGCTATTGAACTTAGCCCGGCAAATACAGTATTTACAGACTTCCAAGGGAAAATAGAGTATGCGAATAGTAAATTTGCAGAACAACTTGGGTTAGAGGTTAAGGATTTAATCGGACGTAAGTTAAAAGATATCTATGCAGAATACTATATTGATAGTGATTTTGATTCTCATTGGAAAAAGGTGCGTGCTGGTGAAAAATGGTCTGGTGAAATATCCTATACAGCTCGCGATGGAAAACAATATTGGGAAAATCTTGCATTAATACCGGTTGAAAATGAAGATCATGATGTTGTTCAAATTTTAAGGGTAGGAGAAGATATAACCAATAGAAAAAGCTCTGAGCAAATGTTGATAAAGTCTGAAATGCTCTCAGCAATTGGACAGTTGGCAGCTGGCATTGCACATGAAATAAGAAATCCTCTAACTTCATTAAGAGGCTTCTTACAGCTAATGATCCAAACCAACACATATCGTAAGGAATACGCTGAAGTAATGATGACTGAGTTTATCAGGCTGGAAGAGATCATTAACGAATTTTTAGTACTATCTCGACCAAAGGCAGCGGCTTTTCAGGATGTTAATATTAATAAAATCATTCAAGATGTTTCGAAAATTTGGGAAACACAAGCCATTCTTAATGACGTTACAATCGAAACATATAATGACCCATTTATTTTTACTATCCAAGGAATTGAGAATGAGTTAAAGCAGGTTTTTATTAATATTGTAAAAAATGGAATCGAGTCGATGGAAGGCCGCCCAGGAAATTTAAAGATTGAAACACGTAAACTGGATAGTGGAGAGGTACTTATCCGCTTTGAAGATAAAGGAAAAGGAATTCCAAAGGAACAGCTTGAAAAAATGGGACAGCCTTTCTACACAACCAAGGAAAAGGGAACAGGTTTAGGTTTAATGGTTAGCTTTAAGATTATTGAGAGTCATAATGGGAAAATAGTCTTTTCAAGTGAATTAGATAAAGGCACAACAGTTGAAATTACGTTACCTTTATCTAACTCAGTCGAAGCGGTCTAAAAGAGGCATCAAAGTTAAATAGAAATCGATTGAAGAGCGCAGCTCATTTAATTCATCAATAATGACTTCAAAGTGAGCACTTTTTCCACTTTCAATGATATCGGGGCGAAGGAGGCTGAGTAAATCCTGTATTTTCTCAAGCTTCCTTGGAAGGTCCTTCATATTATCAGACGAACTTATTAAATTATATATATCTGAGTCTGTTAGAAACGGCTGAAATAATGAAATAATTTCTTTTCGATGATGCTGTTCAAATTGATCTTGGTCAGTCACTGTTAATTGTTCTCGAAGCATATTAACCTGGTGGCTGACTTTTTTTAGATTTTCTCTTAAAGGAATACTTACCACATATAATAAACCTTCATGATTTTGTTTAATATATAGTTCAAATAATTCTAATGAATTTTCAATTGTAATCATATTTGCTTCAAATTTATCTTTTTCCTTTGTGGATAGGAAATATTGGACTTTGTTTCGGCTTTCTTGATCAACAAGGTCAAGGAAGTTTTTAGATTTAGAGAAAATTTGATGTGACATTGAAGATGAATCTATCACATCAAGCTGTGAATTTAAAACAAAAACAGGTACAGGTACGTTTTCAAGTGCGTACATTTGCACACCACACCTTCTTAAAAGTTAAGCTTCAATCCCAATAAGTTTGCCATTAATAAATGCCGTTAAGTTTTCCAGATTAGGAACTATGAGTGTTTGATTAGATATGAACTTTGATAAATCATACTTTTCTGCTAGTCTACTTCCGAGTATAATCGTCGGCTTATGATCTAGCATCTCAAGTGTTTGAATGTATTCTGGTAGATTTTTTAGATGATGTGAAACTGTTACTGATAAACAAATCACATCAGGCTTAGATTTATTTGCATAGTAAATGGCATGTTGTAACGGTAAATTAGGACCTAAATATTTTACATTCCAAGAGTTTTGCTTGAAAATTGATGCTGCCATCTTTATTCCAACATAGTGCTCTTCACCTTCAATACAGAATAGCATAACCTGCTTTTGACTTCCTATCACTTGCTCATCATTCTGGTCTAAGTGAAAATCGAGCTTTGTTAAAACATAATCAGCTGTTCCTGTAGCTAAATGCTCATCAGCAACACTGATTTCATCAATTTCCCATAAGTAACCTATATAATATAATGCTTCCTTTATAACATTTTCATAGATGTAGAGGGAGGTAAATCCTTCATGTAAGAGCTTCTCAATTATTTTAAATGAACTTACGGTGTCACCAAGTAAAAGAAATTGAGCAAACTTCTTAGTTAAATCAGTCATGTATGTCAGTCCTTTCTGATTTAAACTACCTCCTATTATACTCTTTCCTTCATTGTTCTTCATCTTTTAATAAGAAGAAAATAATGGTGAGTTTCGTAAAGTTATAAGACGAATTAGGTTACAGAAATCATTTATACTTTCCCTATTTTCGAATCTCTTAAACTAGTTTTTATAAAAAAGAGCATGTCAGATTCTCCTCCTAATACTTTAATTAAAACTTATCGAGTTTAATTTGTGGCGAAAATGTGGACGTATTTAGATAAATTCCATAATTTGAAATATACATCTTTTCTCAATTTGTTTTTTGTGATACATTAATTAATGTAGTTGATAATCAATCTCAACAGGTGTGAATCGTAGATAAATACACGTTCTTTTTTTTATCATTTAATGATAATGATTATCATATGTTAATTAAGTGTGAGAGGGCTCTTGGTTTGTCATACTTTTATTTACATACTTGATAGATTCAACTTGGAATAATAATTGGTTCAATTGTTGTACTAAGAATAAATAGGTTATGAGGGTTTCAAATGAGATTATGGATGCTAGGAATTGCAGCTATCGTCCTGTCTTTTATTTCGCTTTTCATCGGAGCAATTGATATTACACCAATGGACTTGCTTAATTGGGATTCAGACGAAACACATATTTTCCTAATAAGCCGAATTCCACGTTTAATTGCGATTATATTAGCGGGGGCAGGGATGAGTATTGCCGGCTTAATTATGCAGTCTTTAAGCCGAAATAAATTTGTATCACCAACAACTGCTGGGACATTAGACGCAGCAAGGCTAGGTATTTTAATTTCAATGCTATTTTTTACGAATGTAACATATACCCAGCAAGTTATTTTTAGTTTTGCTTTTGCATTGGCTGGAACATTCGTATTTATGCAGATTTTGGATCGTATAAAATTTAAAGATGTTATTTTTGTTCCATTAATTGGAATTATGTATGGGAATATTTTATCTTCCATTACCACTTTTTTAGGGTATGAAGCTGATCTACTTCAAAACCTCTCTTCCTGGCTCATGGGGAGCTTTACTTTGATTATTTCTGGTCGCTATGAACTTTTATATGTTAGTATTCCAGCCGTTATTTTAGCTTATATTTATGCAAATAAATTTACAGTAGCCGGAATGGGAGAAGATTTTGCGAAGAATCTAGGCTTAAGTTATAAGCTGATTCTAAATATTGGTCTTATTCTTGTTGCAATTATTTCAACAACAGTTGTTCTCACTGTTGGGGTTATTCCATTTTTGGGACTAATTGTACCAAATATTGTTTCTCTTTATTTAGGTGATAATTTACGCAAAACAATACCACATACCGCGGTATTGGGGGTTGTTTTCTTATTAATATGTGATATTTTAGGGCGGATCATTATTCACCCTTATGAGATTCCAGTTAATGTAACAGTGGCAGTGATAGGCAGTGCGATCTTCTTAACGATGCTACTTAGGGGGAGAGCATATGCGAAATAGAACAAAACTGATTTTATTAGTAGCTATTGCTATTGTATGTATCTTGTTTTATGGCTTTTACGATATAAAGGGCGGCTTTGACTATGCCTTTCCAAAGCGTATGCTCCGAGTTTCAGCAATGATTGTAACTGGTATTGCCATCTCTTATTCAACTGTTGTATTCCAGACAATCACACATAATCGGATTTTAACACCTTCTGTTATGGGACTTGATTCGATGTATCAAGTCGTACAAACATTAATTTACTTCTTTGCGGGTTCAATGTCAGTTTGGGTGTTAAATAAATACTTAAACTTTGGTGCAGCAATTCTTGCAATGGTAGTGTTTGCAATGCTTTTATATCGCTTTTTGTTTAGGGCTGATAAGCATCCAATCTATTTTCTACTATTAATAGGGATGATCATAGGTACACTTCTTGGAAGTTTGGTAACATTTCTACAAGTATTGATTGATCCAGTTGAATATTTAAGTCTTCAAAGCCGTTTGTTTGCAACCTTTACAAACGTAAAGGCTGAGTTGTTGTTTATCTCAATTGGTATTCTATTCTTTGCGTTTCTTTATGGCTACCTTATTATGGGGAAACTGGATGTTATGTCACTTGGCCGGGAAAATGCTATGAACCTTGGTATAAACTATGACAGTATGGTTATGAGAATTTTAATTTTATCTTCTGTTTTAATCGCAACATCAACAGCGCTTGTTGGACCAATTACATTTTTTGGACTAATTGTTGCAAATCTTTCCTATCAATATTTGGTCACATATAAACACTCTATTCACATAATAGGTGCGAGTTTAATTAGTATTATTGCACTTGTTGGTGGGCAATTCCTTGTGGAGCATATCTTTGAATTACGCACAACGTTAAGTGTCATTATTAACTTTATCGGTGGAATTTACTTTATTTATCTATTACTTAAGGAAAGTAGGGCAGCAGGATGATTGAAATCAAAGGATTAACAAAACAATTTGGTAAAAAGCCTGTTGTAGAGGATGTTTCAGTTACGATCGAGCCGGGAACCATTACATCGTTTATAGGGCCGAATGGAGCTGGTAAGTCAACACTTCTTTCTATGGTGAGCCGCTTATTAGAAGCAGATACAGGTGAAGTACTACTCGACCAAAACAATGTGAAGAAGTGGAAGTCCTCAGAATTTGCGAAGAGAGTATCTATTTTAAGGCAAGCAAACCACCTAAACGTTCGATTAACAGTTCGTGAGCTGGTTGCGTTTGGTCGCTATCCGTATTCGAAAGGACGTTTAACAGCTGAAGATGATAAATTTGTTGATCAAGCGATTGATTATATGAATTTAGCAGATATGCAAGACAAATTTTTAGATGAATTATCAGGCGGTCAGAAGCAAAGGGCATTTATTGCAATGGTCATTGCCCAGGATACTGATTATGTCTTATTAGATGAGCCTTTAAATAATTTAGATATGAAGCATTCAGTTCAAATTATGAAAATTTTACGCAGATTAGTTGATGAACTTGGAAAAACAGTTGTTATCGTTTTACATGACATTAACTTTGCATCCGTTTATTCAGATCGTATCGTTGCATTGAAAAATGGAAGGCTGATGAAAAACGGGCCAACTCATGAAATCATAAATTCTGATGCCTTACGTGAAATTTATGATATGGATATTCCTGTACAGGAGCAGAATGGATGCAGAATTTGTGTCTATTTTAATTCACATACGTAAGAAAATTAGATAAACAAGGTTAACCTAGAGAAATCAATTAGATTTCTTTAGGTATTGTTCATAAATTATTGTCATATTTTTGATAATTTAGAAAAAAAAACTAATAAACTCTTAAAAAGTTATTGACTAAAAAGTATTAATAGATCATAATGATAATCGTTATCACTGATAATGATTATCATTAACGATAAAGACTATAAAAGGGAGAGAAAAGACATGAGAAAAACAAATTTATTAATTGCATTGTTAGCAGCTATGGTATTAATGCTTGCTGCTTGTGGTTCTAACGATGAAGCTTCAACAGAACCTACAAAAAAAGAATCAACAGAAACTGCTGAAGCAGAAGGTCAAGAAGAAGCAGCAGCAGGAGAAGAAGGTCCAGCATACCCAATGACTGTATCTCCAACAGTTGCTGTAAGTGAAGGTAGAGATGGAAGTTCAACTAGTTTTGAAGATGTGGAATTTGAAAGTATGCCTGAAAAAATTGTTGTGTTCGATTATGGTTTCTTAGATACACTAGATGCACTAGGTGTTGAAGGAATTGTAGGGGTTGCAAAAGATACTAGCCTGCCAGCTCACCTTGAAAAATATGCTTCTGATGAGTATAAAAGTATTGGTAGCTTGAAGGAGCCTTTACTAGAAGATATCGCTGAAATGGCTCCTGATGTAATTTTTATCTCTGGTCGTCAGTCAGCATTCTATGAGGAACTAAAAGAAATCGCTCCTGTTGTGTTTGTGGGTACTTCACAAGATGACTACTGGAACACATTCTTATCTTCAGTAGATTTAGCAGCAAAAATGTTTGGTAAAGAAGCTGAAGCTGAAGAATACACAGCAAAGTTCGATTCAGCTTTAGAAGAAGTTAAAGCATTAGCTGGAACCTATGAAACTTCATTAGTAACAATGTACAATGAAGGTAAATTATCGGGCTTCGCATCAAACTCTAATTTTGGTTACATTTATAACATTTATGGCTTCAAACCAGTAACAGAAGATATCGAATCTTCATCACACGGTTCTAATTTCGGCTTCGAAGCAATTTTAGAATTCAATCCACAGGTATTATTTGTCATTGATCGTACAGCGGCAATTGGCGGCGAATCTAATATTGATGCTGATATGGAAAATGATATTATTAAGAAAACAGATGCTTATAAAAATGGAAAAATTGTTTATCTAGATGGCCCACTATGGTACTTAAGTGGTGGGGGTTTACAATCCGAGCTTGCCAAAATTGAAGAAGTGTTAGCTGAATTAAAATAATAATGAAAAGGACTGTTTAAAATGGTAGTGAAAGCTATCTTTAGACAGTCCTTTTTTGTTTTTGCTAAATTAATTAAACGTTTGTTTAATATATCCTTGGTAATATCATACTAGTAGAAAATGCTATGGAGGCTTCAATGAAAACACTTATTATTTTAGCACACCCTAGTAAGAATAGTTTTAATGCTTCCATTTCTTATGAGGTGGAAATGCACTTAACCAATAAAGGTCATGAGGTAAGAGTTCGTGATCTATATGCATTAAAGTTTAATCCTGTTTTGGAGGAAGATAATCATACTAATTTTTCCCAAAATAAAATATCGGAAGAAATCATAGAAGAACAAAAGAAAATTTTGTGGGCAGAAAACCTTGTGTTTATCTTTCCAACATGGTGGTGTGGTATGCCTGCAATCTTAAAGGGATACTTCGATCGGGTGTTCACAAATGGATTTGCCTTCAGGTATGAGCATTTAAAGGGTGCTGAAGGTTTACTCAAAGGGAAAAAATGTGTTGTGTTTCAAACAACAAGTCAAACGGAGGACTTTATGAAGCCAAATCAGCTTATCGCATCAATGGAAACTTCTATGGATGTTGGCATTCTAGATTATTGTGGATTAAATGTTATCACACACAAATTTTTTTATTCTGTACCGAATGTAGACAAGGATGCAAGAGAAAAAATGCTTAAGGAAGTAAAAAGTATTGTAGATATTTTATAATTTATTATTCTTATCCAATCTACTAAGTCGCTTATTATAGCAGTACCTAACTATGTTATAATTTATATAACATTAAAGGAAAGCGTGGTAGTGATCGTGAAAAAGCTATCATATTTATTAATTGTTATTGGATTAGGAATCGTAGGCTATGCAGGATGGGAGATTTTTGATACTAAAATGCAAACATCGAATTCGTTAGCTGAAGCGAAGTCGATTGTAGAATCTGCCCCTGATAAAGAAATATACAAAGAGGAAGATGGTACGTTTAAACCGCCGATAGGTGAGGCAATTGGAATCCTACATATTCCAAGATTAAATGCGGACTTGCCAATTGTAGAAGGAACAGACCCTGATGATCTTGAAAAAGGCGTTGGCCATTATAAGGGAAGCTATTATCCTAATGAAAATGGACAAATTGTTTTGTCTGGACATAGAGATACCGTTTTTCGTAAAGCGGGTGAGTTAGAAGTTGGTGATACATTTGAAGTTATATTACCGTATGGAAATTTTGAGTACGAAATTACCGGAACGAAAATCGTTGAAGCCGACGATTTAAGTATTATTACTCTTCAAAATGAGTATGAAGAGCTTTTAGTGACGACTTGCTATCCATTTAGCTATGTAGGAAATGCTCCACAACGTTATATTATTTATGCAAAAAAGAAAGAAGTATAATAAGAAACGATTTAGTATGTCATGCGACTGTGCTAAATCGTTTTTTATATTGTAGGTGTTTTATTGTGCCACTTGCTCTGATTCATGAATTAGCTTTTTTCGATAAACTATTTTTGATAATGTAACACTAAATTCATATAAAAGAACTAACGGTACAATAACCAGAATATCTGATATGAAGTCTGGGGGTGTAATAAGTACCGATATAACGATTAAGAAGAAATAAGAAATTTTTCTTGATTTTGCAAGCCTCTGTGGATTAATAATCCCAAGTCTCGTTAAAAACATAATAATAGCAGGCATCTCAAATAAAAAGCCAAAGGGTACGGTTAGATTAATCATGAATCTAAAGTATTTATCCACTGTGAAAAATGTTTCGAACTGATCACCTGCAAGTGATTGGAGAAAGGATAGGACAATTGGAAACAGTAGAAAATACCCAAATGCGATTCCTGAAATAAACAAAATGAAGATACCGGGAATAAAAGCTAACGTTACTTTTTGCTCTTCTTTTCTGAGACCAGGCTTAACAAAAAGCCAAATTTGAAATGCAGCAACAGGAATTGTAAATGTAATCGCGCTGATTCCTGCAATAGCCATGTAGATCCATAGAATATCACCAGGACCTAAGATTGCTAGTTTATCATTTAGATCTTTTACTAAGAAATGATGAATATCTTGAACGTATAGAAAAGAGATGATGAGAAAAAGAAGAAATGAAGCTAACGTAATAATTACCCTTTTTCTTAATTCACTTAAATGATCAACAACGTTCATTTCAGTAAGATCCACCTTTTACAACCCCTTTCAGAAGCCCGTATTTCTCGAATGATAAAGAAGTAAGCAGGTATGGGACCTGCCTACTTTTACTGTTTATTAACTACCTGTTTTACTATTAGGTCTCTCAATAGCTTGTAGCTTTGAGTTTTCTTCTGCTTTATCGTCTTCTTTGTTATCACCATTAACTAGATCATTTGTGGCTTTTTTAAATTCCTTAAGCGTTGAACCAAAAGCTCGTCCAATCTCAGGAAGTTTTGAAGGTCCGAAAATAATTAGTGCAATAACTAAAATAATGATTAATCCGGGAATTCCAATATTTTGTAGCATCTATCTTCCTCCAATTATCATTAATCCAAATTTACTCCATGACGCTCAAATGCTGCTGCTTCTAGAACAGACATACCTTGCGCCTTTGCAGCCTCAGCGGTTCTTTCTGAGAGTTTTGGTGCAAGATTTGCAGGAGCAGCATAGGACATTTCTCTAGCGCGTGCAGCGTTTCTGCGTTGGAACGGTCCCCAAATGGCAAAGGTCATACCAGGGTCTTGGATATTAACAAAAAGTGTGTTTCCATCTGGTGAGAAGATTGGTCCTGCAAATTCAGCATCATTGAAACTGTTCGCCGCAAAAGGATAAACTTTTCCTTCTGGAGTAATTCCCATAATGCGGTCTTGTCCATTCCCATCTTCTACAAACCAAAGGTCACCCCATGGCGTACAGCAGATATTATCTGGATATTCCATGTTCTGCGCATCATTTCCTTCATAGAAAAGCTCTAATGTATTCGTATGAGGAACGTATCGATAAACGCGTCCAAGTTTTTTGTCACCAGCAGATGTGTCATCAAACCAGAAAACACCCTCTTGGAAGAACGCACCCTCAAGTCTACTGAATTCAATACATTTTTTTTCTTTAGCTTCCTCACGGCACCAATGAGGATCTACTTCCTTCCATACAAGCTTAAATGTTTGCCCTGTTTTAAAGGTGCTTGCTGATGGATCAGTTACAGCTTCAATTGCTGCTGCATATAGGGTACCGCCTTTTTGTAATGATCCTGGTTTTTGGCTTAAGTCATTAGGTATAAAACGATAGAGGTAGCTTGGGCTTGCATCTTCGGTTAGGTAAACATATCCTGTTGAAGGGTCGATTGCACAAGCCTCGTGAGAAAAGCGTCCCATTTCCTTGATTGGCGTTTTGGACAAGTCGTTTTCTGGTTGAAGTGGGTCTACCTCGAAAACATATCCGTGGCCTTCTGAACGGTTTTCTTCACAAGTTAACCAAGTGCCCCAAGGTGTTGCTCCTCCGGCACAGTTTCTGATTGTTCCTGAAGATGTAACATATTCCTTTTTCACCTCGCGATTTGGACCTACAACTAAAGCTGATGTACCACCTTGAGCATTAGGGTCATAAGGGTTTTTTCCAAATGCTGGACCTGTAGATAACTCATGATTTCGTACAAGAATTGTTGTATTGTTCGGACCTTCAAATGCAGCCATTCCATCGAACTTTCCAGGAATAACTGTTCCGTCTGTCATTAACTCGCCTTGTCTGGAAATAATTTTGTAATGAAAACCTCTAGGTAAATCGAGAATTCCATTTGGATCTTTTAATAATTCTCCATAACCACCAAATCCAGATGTAGGTTTACCTTTAGCCTGGCTCGGTGTAGCATTTCCTACTGATAGTAACCCAGTAGTTCCTAAAGACAATGCAACTGTACTCATTCCTCCAACCTTTAGAAAATCACGACGATTCATACTTTTAAATTCTTTGTTTTCGGTCACCTGAGATTCCCTCCCCATAATTTTGGAGTCAGTTCATTGTTGTGTGTCTATGTACAAACTATCAGTCTTACGTAAACGGAATGTGAAAATTATGTAAATAATTGATGAATTCTGAAAAATGGTACAAAAGAACCGTATCTATACAAGTGTGTTAATTGTCATAGATACGGTGGACCATTTATTCAGGTAATAAAGAGAGGATATCTTGTGGAAACGTAGCTTCTACTTTAATAGATTTGTGCGAGATAGGATGAGTTAGAGAAATCTTTGCAGCATGCAAAGCCTGTCGCTGTAAGAGTTTTTTGTCTCCACCATAAAGGGTATCTCCAATGATTGGATGACCTATTGAACTTAAATGAACGCGGATTTGATGAGTTCTTCCTGTTTCAAGTTGTAGTGATACAACGGACAAGTTTTTCTTTTGGTCATAATGTTCTGTGTGATAGTGTGTTACCGCACTTTGTCCCTTTGGTGAAACTCTTCTTCGTGTAGGATGATGGCGATCCTTACCAATAGGCTTTTTGATCACACCATTTGGTGGAGACAATCTCCCATTTACAATTGAGATATATGTACGTTTAATCTTTTTTGTCTGAAGCTCTTGATCTAATAGAGAATGGGCTAAGTCATTCTTTGCAAAAACAACGGCACCAGAGGTATCTCTGTCAAGACGATGAATATGTCTTACTCTTATTTTAAGTCCACATGTTTGGTAATAGTAAGCTACGCTATTTGCCAGAGTGCCCCTCTGATTTGCCTCATTGGGATGTGTATCAATCCCAGCTGGTTTATTTACAATCAGTAGGTGATCATCTTCATAAAGGACCTGTATTGCATGATCCTCTGGTATGACTCCATAATCTTCTTCCTTGAATATATGTAGGCATAATTGATCATCTTGGAGAAGTTGATGATTCACGTCTGCTTTATGATTGTTTTTCATGATTGCTGATGTGCTGTTCCACTTTTGAATAAGAGCCTTTGAAGCGCCAAGCTTGTGCGATAATATGTAGAAAACAGTATTGTTTGCCCAGTCTACTGGGATGTTTATTTCGAGCCATTCACCGACACGTTTCATGAGGGTCACCTTTCCTTTATTGCATGTTTTGTGTAAAGAAAAGTATACAGAACAATGAATGGATGTACAATCTAGTTCCGGTAACACTTACCTCTAAAATGTTGTTATAGACTATGGTATGCTTATTACAGCTAATAAAAGGTTAATAGGAGAAAAAGGGTGATATAAGTGAAGGTTGTTGTGGCGTCAACGGACGAACAAGAAAACCACATAGCGGAGTTAATTGAACAACTGTATACCGAAATATTTCCGAGGTTTTTTCCAGATGATGAAATTTTGGAATTAAAACAACTAAAAGTGCTTCAGCCGCAAGCATCTGATCAGGTATACAATGGGACATTAAAAGATGCATTTCAAATTATTTCAAGCCTTCAAGCATTGATTGCCGTTCTTGACTTAATTAATGATTGTAAAGATGAAAAAGAATATGAAGAAATGTTTGAGCGGAATAGCCAGAACTTAAATGAATATGGTTATTTCTTTCCTTTGTCCTTTTCTCAATTTAAACATGCTGAGAGTAGGGAAGGGAAATTTAGTCAATTCATTAAGCCGGCTAATCACTTCATGATCTAGGTAGGTTTATTGAAAAAGCACGGAATCACACTTGATGTGTGAATCCGTGCTTTTTTCATTACTCAGCATTCCATTCATTTAATAATGAACGAAATGCTTCTTCTGTATTTGATCCTTCTGAACGTGCTACTTCTTTACCATCTTGATAATGAACAAGAGTAGGTGTTCCAGTTATATTGTATTGTTGCCATGCATCTTCAAATTCTAATAAATTCAGTTGGTTGATCTCGACACCAACTTCATCTGCAATTGGCATTAATACAGGGGTAGTTGCTTTACAATGCTCACATAATGGGCTGAAAAAGTAGACAACAGTATCTTCTTTGTTTTCTAATTTCTTTTCCAATTCATCTGGAAGAATAATGTTTTGATAATTAGGGTCATCGAGTTGATCAATTGTTGCGGGATCAAGATCACTCTTTCCGTACACATTTCCTTCCGCTTTTTGATTGTTTTGATACGTTGTCACAAATGCTAGTCCACCAAAAAGGATTAAAATAACTGCACCAAAAATAAGAATTTTTTTCATCTTATTTACCTGCTTTCTTTAGAATTAATAAACTTGTAATAAAAACAATTGTAAACCCAATTAGTGCTAAAAAAGGAATGGTTATAAAACCTAGCCAATTTATATACTCACCTGTACAAGGAACAATTCCGCATGAGACAGAATTTTCTCCTAAAAATGAAACCTTTTGGACTCCATAATGATAAAGAGAGATACATCCTCCAACTGCAGATAATATAAGTGTATAAAGTGCGATACCTGCATCCTTTTTATAAACACCAATTCCTAAAATAATAACTAAAGGATACATAAAAATTCGTTGATACCAACAAAGCTCACATGGAGTGTATTTTAATATTTCAGAGAAGTAAAGACTTCCTAATGTAGCAATAAACGATGCCATCCATGCTATTGATAATAAATTTTCTACTTGCTTTTTAGTAGAGCTCGACATATCATCCCTCATTCACTAATTTATGTACCATTAAAGTATAAATGCTTAGGTAATAGACTGTAAAAGAATTCAATAGAAAAAATGGAATTATCAGGGTATTTTTTGAATTTTCCTTGAATTCGAGGTATTTATGTCCTATTTTTTGATTATTTTAAGATGGATATTCTTTATAAAAACTTCTAATTATAATTCCTTTTATCTAATCCATACTAACTTTGAAAGGGAGGGATGAGTCTTGAATACAATTCAAGAGTGTATGACAACAAGTGTTGCAACTGTTTCTTCTAATCAAACGATTAAAGAAGCAGCAGAGTTGATGAGTCAAAATAATGTTGGTTCTATTCCTGTTGTTGATAATGGACAATTAAGAGGAATTATTACCGACCGTGATATTACTCTTCGCTCAACTGCTGAGGGACTTGATAGCAATACATTAGTTTCTCAAGTCATGTCAACAAACCTTGTATCTGGTCACACAAACATGTCAACTGAAGAAGCGGCAAAGGTGATGGCTCAACATCAAATTCGTCGACTTCCAATCGTTGAAAACAATCAATTAGTTGGGATTGTAGCATTAGGTGATTTGGCAACAAATCAAATGTCCGACGAAGCAGCTGGACATGCTTTAACGAATATCTCTGTACCGAATAAAACAAATTAGGATGAAGAGGCCGACACTGTTGGCCTCTTTTTGGTCATTATATCTTCTAATTATGTATAAAATAAATAACATAAGCTAAAGGAATGAATTATGTTTTTAGAAAGAAAATAAAGGGTAATAGTCACTATTAGGTATGTTCAGCAAATAAGATAAAGGAGTAACAATATGTCCGAAAAGCTAGATTTATCCAAATTCGAAAAGAAGATGATTATCCGAAATATTGAGGAAAGTGACATAGATGCGATCATCAAGCTTCAATCGAAGTGCTTTCCTGGGATGGAGCCTTGGAAGAGAGAACATTTAGAAAGTCACCTTGACCATTTTCCAGAGGGTCAATTCTGTGCTGAATTCGAAGGGAAAATCATCGGATCATGCTCAAGTTTATTATTGAATTTTGATGAATATGATGACCGACATACATGGGATGACATAACTGACAATGGTTATATCACGAACCATGATCCTGACGGCTATAATATGTATGGAATTGAAGTCATGGTACATCCCGATTACAGACGTATGAAAATTGGTCACCGCTTATATGAGGCAAGAAAAGATCTTGCAAGACGATTAAATTTAAAAAGTATTATTATTGGTGGTAGAATTCCTAATTATTATAAATATGCTGATGAGCTTTCACCAAGAGAATATGTTCAGCAAGTTTCCTTACATAAAATTTACGACCCTGTTTTGTCTTTTCAGTTATTAAACGAATTTACACTTATGAGGATTAACCCAAATTACTTATCAGATGATTTGGCTTCATACCAATACGCAACTTTAATGGAATGGAATAATGTTGATTATCAACCGAATACAAAACGTTTTTATAAAACGTCAAACCCTGTCCGGATTTGTGTTGTCCAATATATGATGAAGCAGATAGATTCTTTTGAAGAATTTGCTAAGCAAGTGGAATATTACACAGATGTAGCATCAGATGCCGGCTCAGATTTTGCTGTGTTCCCTGAAATATTCACCACTCAACTTATGTCTTTCCTAAATGAACGATCACCTAGTAAAGCGATTCAACGGTTAACAGAGTTTACAGAAGAGTATATTGAATTATTTACTGAACTGGCTGTCAGGTACAATATAAACATTATCGGCGGATCACATGTAGTTGAAGAAGAAGGGCGAATTTATAATATTGCTTATCTTTTTAGACGTGATGGAACCATTGAAAAGCAATATAAGCTTCACATTACCCCAAACGAAAGGAAATGGTGGGGAATTAGTCGTGGAGATCAGGTTAAAGTCTTTAACACAGATTGTGGGAAAATTGCCATACAAATCTGCTATGATATTGAATTCCCTGAGTTAGCAAGAATTGCCACAGACAAAGGGGCAAAAATCATCTTTACCCCGTTCTGTACAGAAGATCGTCAAGGATACTTGCGAGTACGTTACTGTGCCCAAGCACGTGCGGTGGAAAATCAAATTTACACAGTTATTGCAGGAACAGTAGGAAATCTTCCCCAAACTGAAAACATGGACATTCAATATGCACAATCTGCTATCTTTGCACCTTCTGACTTTGAATTTGCTCGTGACGGAATTGTTGGTGAATGTAACCCAAATATTGAAATGGTCATTATCGGTGATGTTGACCTTGAAATATTAAGACGTCAACGCCAATCAGGAACAGTTAATCAATTAAAAGATAGAAGAAAAGATATTTATTCGATTACTTATAAGAAGTAATTGAAAAAAGCCAACTCACTTGGGTTGGCTTTTTTGGCATGTGAGTTGTGTGTGTCTAATAAAATATAATTAGACAGAATCTGTCACAACAGAAATATCGTAACAAAATAAAAAGAATAAAAAACCTTAAGCTAGTTAATTTTTGACTCTAACGAAAGTTGTTTTAATATAACTCTAAAGGAATGTTTAAAGGAAATACTCGGAATTTGTAGAAATTCAATTATATCTAAGATATTTTTATATGCTAAAATATAAATGATTTTTACTAATTTTTGAAAAAAACTCCTAGGAGGTAAAAATGAGCTGGGAACAAAACTATCAACGTTGGAATAATAAACAAGACTTAGATTCAGAACTGAAAAATCTTTTAATTAGTATGGAAGGTAATGAAAAGGCTTTAGAAGACTGCTTTTATAAAGATTTAGAATTTGGTACAGGCGGTATGCGTGGTGAAATTGGACCAGGTACAAACCGTATGAACATATATACAGTGCGTAAAGCATCTGAAGGTTTAGCAACTTACATAGAAACATTTGGTGAGGAGGCAAAAAAACGAGGTGTAGCGATTGCTTACGACTCTCGTCATAAGTCACCAGAATTTGCAATGGAGGCTGCAAAAACATTAGCTTCTCATGGTATTCAAACATATGTATTTGAAGAATTGCGTCCAACTCCTGAGCTTTCATTTGCGGTTCGCCATTTACATGCTTTTTCAGGAATCGTTGTTACAGCCAGTCACAATCCTCCAGAATATAACGGATATAAAGTGTATGGAGAAGATGGAGGCCAATTACCACCGGCTGCAGCAGATACAGTTATTTCATATGTAAATAAAGTGGAAGATGAATTACTCATAAATGTAAAAGATGAAGACGAGTTAAAAGCACAAGGTCTAATCAAAATGCTTGGTGAAGAAATAGACCAAGCTTATACAGAAAAATTAACGACTATCTCTGTCAATCCAGAGCTTTCTAAAGAAGTAGATGTGAAGGTTGTGTTCACACCATTACATGGAACGGCTAATAAGCCGGTTAGAAGCGGTTTGAAGGCACTAGGATATCAAAATGTGACAGTTGTTAAGGAGCAGGAATTACCAGATCCAAACTTTTCGACTGTTAAATCTCCAAATCCAGAGGAGCATGATGCCTTTACTTTAGCTATTAGAGACGGTGAATCCATCGATGCTGATGTGTTAATTGGGACAGACCCAGATGCAGATCGCCTTGGGGTTGCTGTGAAAAATAATGAAGGACAATATGTTGTGCTTACCGGAAATCAAACGGGTGCATTGCTTTTACATTATTTACTTTCTCAGAAAAAAGACAAGGGAATACTTCCAAGTAACGGGGTTGTGTTGAAAACAATTGTTACTTCGGAAATTGGTCGCGATATTGCGAGTTCTTTCGGGCTTGATACAATTGATACTTTGACAGGCTTTAAATTCATTGGAGAAAAAATAAATGAATATGAGCGAACAGGTCAATATGAATTTCAATTTGGCTATGAAGAAAGCTATGGCTATTTAATTGGTGATTTTGCACGTGATAAAGATGCAGTGCAGGCAGCGTTATTATCTGTTGAGGTTGCTGCTTTCTATAAGAAAAAGGGTCTAACTTTGTATCAAGGGCTATTAGAAATTTTCAAAGAATATGGCTATTACAAAGAAGGCTTACAATCACTTACATTAAAAGGAAAAGAAGGAGCAGAGCAGATTCAAAGTATCCTTCAATCGTTTAGAACCAATCCTCCAACTGAAGTTGCTGGTAAGAAGATTGTTACTATTGAGGATTATAAATCAAGTGAACGTCAAAAAGTAACTGCTGGTACAACAGAAAAAATTAACTTACCAGGATCAAACGTATTAAAGTACATTCTTGAGGATAACTCTTGGTTCTGTGTTCGTCCATCTGGTACTGAGCCAAAAGCAAAATTCTACTTCGGGGTTAAGTGTGAAACACTTGAGCAAAGTGAACAGCAATTAGCGGCTCTAGAAGCTGGTGTTATGGAAAAAGTAAATGATTTAATTGCTACTCTTAGTAAGTAGTCTTGAAGCGGTCAACATATGTTGCCCGCTTTTTTACGTTAGTAATACTCCAATGGTCGTAGAAAAATTCATACAGATAGAGAAGGTCGTAATCGCTTAGATATTGCTATAATAAACTCAAGAAAAGGAATATGGGAGAAGAGACATGAGGGGAAAAGATAATCGAATCCATGAGTTAAATACATTAAAAACAATTGCAGAGAAACTAAACGAAGCAACAGATGTTGGGGAAATGTTGAGCGACGTGTTAAGAGAGTTACTCCATGTGACAGAGCTACCGACCGGGTGGATCTTTTTAATAGATGAAAAAGGCCAATACGAATTAGCAGCTGATTATGCGTTGCCTGCCGGATTGACATGGGAGCAAAAGAAACCGATGTGTCAGGGAGGCTGCTGGTGTCTTGATCAGTATCAGGATGGGCGGCTGAAGAAAGCTGTTAATATCATCACATGTAAGCGAATTGAGGAAGCGATAGAACAAAAATGGGGAGATACGATGGAAATTACACATCATGCAACCGTTCCTTTACGGGCAGGAAACGAAAAATTTGGTGTTCTAAATGTAGCCTCTCCTCATAAAAAGAAGTTTACAGATGAAGAGCTGGCATTGTTGGAGTCAGTTGCGTTTCAAATTGGTACAGCAATGAAACGAATACAGCTTGTTGAAAAAGAAAGATCTCATGCATTAACTAAAGAGAGAAATAGACTTGCTCAAGATTTACATGATTCAGTAAATCAGCTGTTATTTTCAATTATGTTAACAGCACGTGGAACAAAAGAGATGACGGAGCAAGAAGATGTAAAGGAAATGCTGACCTATATGCAGGAGCTTTCTCAAGAAGCTTTAACAGAGATGAAAGGCCTCATCTGGCAACTTAGACCTCAGGGATTAGAGAATGGCATAACAGCTGCATTATTCAATTATGCAAATGTACTTGGGCTAAAAATGGAATGTAATATAGAAGGTGTTTGTACACTACCAAATCATATAGAAGAAGAGCTATGGAGAGTCGGACAGGAGGCTTTAAATAACTGTAAAAAGCATGCTGAAACCAATGAAATCCGCTTTGAATTAAGTAAAACAGAATCTAGTGTCATGATGGTATTTGAGGATAACGGAAGAGGTTTTCATTACGATGAGAACCATTCAATTCCCTCATTAGGGCTAAAAGGAATGAGAGAGCGAGTCATACGGTTAAAAGGGAATTTTTCATTACAAAGTATACTAGGCGTTGGCACGAAAATTGAAATAATTATTCCGTTAAAATGAGAGGGATAGAAAAATGACGAAAATAAAAGTTGTTATTGCAGATGATCATCATGTGGTTCGAAGAGGATTGCTCTTTTTTCTTAAAACGCAACAAGATATAGAGGTAATAGGTGAGGCGAAAAATGGTCAGGAAGCGGTGGACATGGTGTCAAAGTTAAATCCTGATGTTGTTTTAATGGACCTATCCATGCCGATTATGGATGGAGTCATGGCAACGAAAGCAATTAGAGAGGCCGAAAATGAAGTTAAAATTATTATTCTGACTAGCTATGCAGATCAAGATCATGTTATTCCTGCTATTCGCGCTGGAGCATCTGGTTATCAATTAAAAGACATTGAGCCAGATGAACTTGTTCAAACAATACGAGATGTATTAAAAGGTGAAAGCAAGTTGCACCCAAAGGTAACGTCACATGTTATGACACATCTCTCCGGGCAAAATTCAAATCAACAAACAAAGCTCGATGAATTAACAAGAAGAGAGAAGGAAGTTTTAAACGAGCTTGCTAAAGGGAAAAGCAATAAAGAAATAGCCAGTGCTTTGTATATTACCGAAAAAACAGTTAAAACGCATATATCAAATATTCTCTCAAAGTTACAGCTTTCTGATCGGACTCAAGCAGCGATTTATGCTGTGAAAAATGGATACTTAAAGGAGTAGATTTACATGAATATCTTAGTTTTAAATGGCGGGCCTAGAAAAACTGGAAGAACGAAAATGGCTGCAGCCTTTATAGATAGAACATACAATGCCAATCATTTTGACTTAAGTGAACGAGAACTGCCTCTATTCAATGGAGATGAAACTCGGGCTCACCTTCAAGTGATTCAGGAATTAAAGAAATCTGTTACTGACGCAGATGCTGTTGTACTATTATCACCAGAGTATCATAATGGAATGAGCGGGGCTTTGAAAAATGCTCTGGATTTTTTAAGTAGTGAACAGTTTGCACATAAGCCTGTTGCGATCATATCAGTTGCCGGTGGGGGAAAAGGTGGAATCAACGCTCTAAATAACATGAGAACAGTGATGAGAGGTGTCTATGCTCATGTTATTCCAAAACAAGTGGTCCTTGACCCTGATTGTTTTGACTATGATCAAAAAGGATTGGTTAATGAATCAGCTGCACTTGTTCATTCATTAATTGAAGAATTAACGTTATACACAAAGGCATTTCATAAAAAATAGGTAATAGAAAAGACTGACTAAGGATTGTATAGCCAATACGATCCTAGTCAGTCTTTTTTTATTGTAAAAATTCTAATTCAGGTTCTTCCTCTACAGCGTGATCAATATATCTTAACAATGAATAAAGCTGTTTTTCAACTTCTGTATAATCATGTTCAAAATTATAGGCATGTAGAAAATGCTCAATTTTTTTTGATAAAAAATCATCTTTTGTACGGACCATAAGAATAAGCAAGTTATCCCATTGTGAACGATGTGTGTAATACAATGCTTTGTCATAATCTACATTGTTCATTTTTTATAATCCCTCCTTCTTAAGGAGATAAGATTATTGTATGTGAAAAGTACTTTTTTTTACTGAGAAAAACTTGGTGTTGTTGCCATAGAGCCTATGGAAGTGATTACCCTTATAAAATGAAATCAATGTGGAAACCTAAGGCGAAAAAGGGGGTGAAAATGACGAAGAAAGTAATCATCTTTTTGGTTGTTTTCCTTATCGTACAGGATGTAAAAGCCGAAGAGCCTGAAATGTATACATATAAAACAATGAAAACGAACATGTTAGAGCTTTCTAAACGATATGAGTTAGAAGTGAAAGAATTTGGACAATCGGAGTTTGGACGAGACCTCCTTGCCATAAAAGTAGGTAAAGGAAAGAGGTCAATCTTAATAACAGGAAGTCACCACGGTCGTGAGTGGATGTCAACACATATCATCATGAAAATGATTAAGGAATATGCAAGTGCTTATCAACATAAGCAAACATTATTTGGGCATAACCTGAATATATTGGATGATGTATCAATATGGTTTGTCCCGATGGTTAACCCAGATGGAGTGACCATACAGCAGCAGGGAATTGATCACTTTCCATTTCTTCTTCAGGAAATATACGTAGATATGAATGAGGGGGAAAATAACTTTTTAAGGTGGAAAGCCAATGCCCTTGGAGTAGACTTAAATAGACAATATCCTGCTGGATGGGAGAAGATTAAAGGTGATACAGCTTATGCATCATATTCTCATTACAAAGGAGAAAAACCTTTAGAAGCAAAAGAGACTAGGGCACTAGTGGATTTTACCGAAAAAATTCAGCCGCTTACATCGGCTGCTTACCATACTTCTGGACGTGAACTTTATTGGTACTATTATAATGAGTTAAGCCATCTTCAAAGAGATTATCAATTAGTCGATATAATTGCCGAAAAAACAGGCTATAAAGTTTCTTATCCACCTTATAATGCAATTGGTGGTGGATATACAGATTGGTTTATTCAATCATACCAAAGACCTGCACTAACGATTGAACTTAGTTACCCAGTTGAAGAAACAAATCCTCCATTATCAGTGTTGCCTGAGGAATGGAAACGGAACAAAGAAGTAGGATTCATCATATGTAAATTTGCCAAAGAAGAACTGTTGGAAAAAGAATAACCTGTGAATATGAAAGGTGAAAAAGGGGACATTAATAAAAAATGTTCTGTGGAGGAAAAAATGAAAAAAAATTCTCTATCTAAACTTTTAATTACATTTGTAGCGCTATTCATTGTACTATCAGCAGGAATGAAAGCATATGGTGAACCAAATCCAGATGAGACTGACTATAAAAAATGGAGTCGAATTGCGGTTTCCTCGGTCAAAGAAAAATACCCTGATGCTGAACTAACGGATTATAAGTATGTAGGCCGGAAGGAAGTTAACGAAAAAGAAACAAGGGATACATTTCATATTAAATGTACTCAACAAAATAGATCATTTATTGTAAAGGCTGATGTTGTGTTCAATCCAACAACTGGAAAGCTTATTACTGTTAATATAGAAGAACTTAGAGAAGGTGGACTTTAATTGTCACCTTCTTCTTATTTATTTAATGAAAAGTAATGTAACAGAGCTGACTGATTTTTGGCAACATCTGCCAAAGTATATTGATCCAATACTTCCAAGTATGCTTGAAGTGCTTTATTTAAAACATGTTTAAGTCCGCAGGCTGGTGAAATAACACATTGATTATTTTCTTTATCAAAGCATTCAACAAGATGAAAATCTTCCTCCGTTTTGCGGACAATTTCACCTATGTTTATTTCCTCAGGAGCCTTTGCTAACCGAATTCCACCATTTCTGCCGCGAATCGTTTCAATCACATTCATTTTTCCGAGCTCATATGTTACCTTCATTAAATGGTTTTTAGAAATATTATAAATCTCTGCAATTTCTTTTATGTTAGAGAGTTCTTCCTTCGGTTTTGTTGCTAAATATACTAGGACTCTTAATGAGTAATCTGTGTAAAGAGTTAAGCGCATGTATATAACCTCACATCTTTTTAATGTAGAACTGAGTGTAACTTGATTATATTGCTATATTATCACAACTTTATTTCTGTGCACGAAATATGTTCGAAAATGTGACAGCTTTTTAAAAGATGTATTTTAGATATTGCTTTAAGAGTTAAGGGTGAACTATGATAAAGATGTATTTAAAATACTACTTTAGGGGTGGATAAAATGTTATCCAATAAAACGATAGAAATCGTTAAATCAACAGCACCTGTTCTAGCTGAACGAGGAACAGAAATTACTACACATTTTTATAAGAGTTTATTTAAAGATTATCCTGAGCTATTAAATATTTTTAACCATGCAAATCAAAAGCAAGGAAGACAGCAAGCCGCTCTAGCAAATACAGTATACGCAGCAGCTACATATATCGATCAATTAGAAGTACTTTTACCAGCTGTAAAGCAAATTGCTCATAAACATAGAAGCTTAAATGTAAAGAAGGAACATTATCCAATCGTAGGAGAATATTTATTAAAGGCAATCAAAGAGGTGTTAGGAGATGCTGCTACCCCAGATATAATTGAGGCATGGGGAGAAGCTTATCAAGTGATAGCTCAAGTATTTATTGATGTAGAGCAGGAAATGTATGATCAAGCAAAAGAAGAAGCATGGGATGAATTCAAACCATTCCGTGTTGTAAATAAAGTGAAGGAAAGCTCACTTATTACCTCTTTTTACTTAGAGCCAGTTGATGGTTCAAAGGTTCCGAATTTTATTCCAGGGCAATATGTGACAGTCCGCCTTTCTATCCCAGGTGAGAAATATCTATTTAACAGACAATACAGCTTATCCGATGCACCTGGTAAAAATACTTTTAGAATTTCTGTTAAAAGAGAAAGAGATCATGTTAAAGAAGATGGCATGGTATCCAATTATCTGCATGATTTCGTAAATGTGAATGATGAAATTGAATTAACAGCCCCAGCAGGTGATTTTGTGCTGGAAAATCAAAAGCATCAGCATGTTCATTTCATTAGTGGTGGCGTCGGGATTACTCCAATGATGAGTATGCTAAACTATCTAGCTGATTCTCAGGCTGAAAGAGAAATAACATTTATACATGCAGCAAAAAATGGGGAAGTGCATGCATTTGCTGAAGAAACACAAAAAAGTATTCAATCTCTAGCCAATGCGAAGGAATGTATTATTTACGAAACACCGAATGAGCTAGACCGTAAGAATCAAAACTTTATAGCAGAAGGCTATCTTAATGCAGAACTGCTGAATAAACTTATCGATAAAAATGGAGCTTTTTATATCTGTGGGCCGGTAGCCTTCATGAAAAATGTGATTGGATATCTTGAAGATCTTGGTGTAAAAACAGAAAATATCCATTATGAATTCTTTGGTCCTTCTGTTAGTTTAAAGGATTATCAGAATGCTTAAGAATATGAAATAAAACAAACCCTTTCATGTTTTCCCTCTTAAGTACATACATTTAAGATAACAAAAGCTTAGGGGGGAGACTATGAAAGAAACTGATCAAAAGGCCCTGGAATATGCAATTTCAGAAATTACCGAGATTGCTAAAGGCTTTGGACTTGATTTTTATCCAATGAGATATGAAATTTGTCCTGCTGATATTATTTATACATTTGGTGCTTACGGTATGCCAACGAGATTTTCACACTGGAGCTTTGGTAAGCAATTTCATAAAATGAAGCTTCAATATGACTTAGGATTAAGTAAAATCTATGAGCTTGTCATAAACTCAGACCCATGCTATGCCTTCCTATTAGATACGAACTCCCTTATTCAGAATAAGTTAATTGTTGCCCACGTTTTAGCTCATTGTGACTTCTTTAAAAATAATTCTCGATTTAGCAATACAAAAAGGGAAATGGTTGAGAGTATGTCAGCCACTGCAGAACGAATTAAACAATACGAAATTTTATACGGTAGACATGAGGTTGAGACATTTTTAGATGCCGTTCTTTCCATCCAGGAGCATATTGATCCTTCACTTGTTCGGCCGAAACTCTCGTGGACAATTGATGATATTGAATTTGATGAGACGGAAGAGGATAAAGCAGCAACACCTTATGATGACCTATGGAATCTTGATAAAAAGCAAGAGAAAAAGATTGTCTCTAAAAAGAAAAGAAAGAAGCTTCCGCCATCTCCCGAAAAAGACATTCTTTTATTCATTGAAGAATATAGCCGGGAGTTAGAAGATTGGCAGCGTGATATTTTAACAATGATGCGTGAAGAAATGCTTTATTTTTGGCCTCAATTAGAAACGAAAATCATGAACGAAGGCTGGGCTTCGTATTGGCATCAGCGTATTATCCGAGAGATGGATCTTACTTCAGATGAAGCAGTTGAGTTCGCTAAGCTAAATGCTGGTGTTGTACAGCCATCAAAAACGAGTATTAATCCATATTATCTTGGTTTAAAAATCTTTGAAGATATAGAAGAACGCTATAATAATCCAACAGAAGAAATGAAAATGTTTGGTGCAAAGCCAGGCTCAGGTCGAGAAAAAATGTTTGAGGTTCGTGAAGTAGAATCAGATATCTCCTTTATCCGCAATTACTTAACAAAGGATCTCGTGTTAAGAGAAGATATGTATCTTTTCCAAAAGCAAGGACGCGATTATAAAATTGTTGATAAAGAGTGGGAAGGAGTCCGTGATCAACTAGTTAGTATGCGGGTGAACGGCGGATTCCCTTATATTACAGTTAACGATGGAGATTACTTAAAAAACAACGAACTTTACCTAAAGCATTGGTTTGAGGATATTGAGCTTGATTTAAAATATCTAGAGAAAGTTCTTCCATATGTATACCAGCTTTGGGGTAGACCAGTGCATATGGAAAGTGTTTTAGAAGGAAAAGCTGTATTGTTTTCTTATGATGGGAAGAGTGTGTCGAGGAAGTATCTATAGAGTGAAAAGTCACTGGAAAAGTACCAGTGACTTTTCTTATTGTATTCTTTTATACACGGCCAATAGATAATCTCGATTTATTATTTATTAACAAGAGGAACAAAGATAAAGTAATCTTCAAATCTAACCGATATATAAAGTAATATATTACTTTGATAGAGGGAAAAATATGAATGAACTAAGTACCAAAACATTAAAGTTATTATTATTTACCGTAGTAACACTGTTTTTAGGGTTGTTAACAGTAATTTTCTTCCTTTACGAAAAGGAGGAACCCCGAATAAAAAAAGGAAGTAAAAGTGGGGAGTTAAGTACAAAGGTGAATTCCAACTCTTTAAATAGCTCAAAATTTATGAGTAATAGTTCTTCAGAGGTATCAACTGAACTAGTACCGAATGCTGATTCACTTAAACAGGACGCAGAGCTGATTCAAGAAAAGATTGATTCATTGGACGAAATGGAAATAAAAAGGCCAGAAATCAAACAGAAAGAGTTTCACAGTACATTTGGAAGAAGAATAGTCTTTATCTATTTTTCTCATACTAGAGAATCTTTTTTACCTTACTTTAAAAAAGAAACTGCCCCAGAGAGTGCTTACCATTCCAAAGTAAATATATCACTGGTTGGAAACAGATTAGGAGATTCCTTGAGAAGCAATGGTATTTGGAATGATGTTAGTCAAGTAGATATAGTAAATATGTTAAATAACCGCAACTTAACATTTGGTCGTTCTTATCAAATGTCCAGGGAGGTTGTTGTAAATGAATTGCGTGAAAATAGAGATTTAGAAATGGCATTCGATATTCATCGTGATTCATTGCCAAGAGAACATTCAACAATTGACATTGGTGGAGAATCACTTGCCAAAGTTTCGTTTGTAATTGGGAGTGGACATGAAAATTATAAGAAAAATTTAGATTTTACGAATGGTATTCATGAAGTTATTGAGAAGAAATATCCTGGTCTTTCTAGAGGAGTCATCATTAAAGATAAGTCCCAAGGTAATGGTGTCTATAATCAAGATTTACTACCAAATAGTGTTATTGTTGAAATAGGTGGAGTAGAAAATAATCTGGAAGAACTTTATCGTAGTGCCGATATTTTAGGAAACGCTATAAGTCAGTACTATTGGGATAAAGTGCATGAGTAAATGGATCTGTAATATTTTTTAATAATTTTTTAGCCATCCACCCCCTTTCCCTTCATATGGAGGAGAAAGGGGGTTTCCTATAAAGACAAGGTCAGCAAATCAACCAAAATATTGTACTGTTACTTATAATGTATCTACCTTATAAGTGGATTGTAGAAATACATCTGTTTAAAAATGAAATGATACAGGTTGACAATATACCCATATAGGTATATTGTTGATCCTGTAAGTTATTCTTACTGCACAGTGGCTAACCAGATAGTTTTCTTTTATTAATACTGAAATTTATATAAATAATCATTTTTCTAAAAGATATACCTGCTAAAAGATAAACAATAGTTATAAGTAAAGGAGGTATTTAGATGGATTTTAACGATCAAATGAAAAATAGAGTAAAGCGAATTGAGGGACAACTTAGAGGTATTTTACGTATGATGGAAGAAGGAAAAGATTGTAAGGAAGTTATTATGCAGTTGTCTGCAGCAAGAACGGCAATTGATCGAACTATAGGCGTAGTTGTCAGTTCAAACTTAGTAGAATGTGTTCGTCATGCTGAAGAAACTGGAGAACACAGTACAGAGGAATTAGTGAAAGAAGCAGTTAATCTACTAGTTAAAAGTCGGTGAGTAATAGGTTGACACTCTTTTTTATTTATACTAATATATACCCGTAGGGGTAAAGGTAATTAAAATTAGGAGGATTTCACAATGAATATAGATAAAGTGTTAGATGCAAAAGGATTAGCATGTCCAATGCCAATTGTAAAAACAAAGAAGGCAATGAATGAATTAGATTCTGGTCAAGTATTAGAAATTCATGCAACAGACAAAGGTGCAAAAAATGATTTAACTGCTTGGGCAAACTCTGGTGGCCATGAATTTTTAAAGCATGAGGAAGAAGGTCAAATTCTAAAGTTCTGGATTAGAAAAGGATAAAAAATTTTAAAGATAGTTATACCATTGGGGGTAAAGGAGGAGGAACTACTGTGACAGAAATGAAAAAAACAACAATTGTACTATTCAGTGGTGATTATGATAAAGCAATGGCGGCTTACATTATAGCAAATGGTGCAGCTGCTTATGATCATGAAGTAACAATTTTTCACACATTTTGGGGATTAAATGCTCTTCGTAAAGATGAAGCTATTCAAGTGAAGAAAGGTTTTATGGAAAAGATGTTTGGCAAAATGATGCCAAGAGGCGCAGAAAAAATGGGATTATCCAAAATGAACTTTGCTGGTTTTGGTCCTAAAATGATCAAAGATGTCATGAAAAAGCATAATGCACTGCCTCTTTCAAATTTAATTGAGATGGCACAAGAACAAGATGTGAAACTAGTAGCTTGTACGATGACAATGGATTTATTAGGCCTTAAAGAAGAAGAACTATTAGATAAAATTGATTATGCAGGTGTTGCAGCATATCTTGCAGATGCAGAGGATGGAAACGTGAATTTATTCATTTAAAGTTAGTAGGGGGATACTCCCCTAAGTATGTAGGGAGGAAATACATTGGAATACATTAACTATATCGTCATTGCTCTTTTCGTATTTTTTATCCTGAACAGGATCATTCCTGCTAAAGGAGTAAAACATATCTCAACAACGGAACTTAAGAATGAATTAAAAGATAAAAATAAGCAGTTTGTTGATGTTAGAACTCCTGGTGAGTTTAAAGGGAATCGTATTAAAGAATTTAAAAATATTCCAATTCATGAACTGAGTCAGAAAGCTGAGAAGGAATTATCAAAAGACAAAGAAGTTATTGTGATTTGTCAAAGTGGTATGAGAGGTCAAAAGGCTAGTAAAACGTTGAAAAAATTAGGATTCACTAATGTAACAAATGTAAAAGGCGGTTTGAGCGCTTGGAGATAAAAGGAGGCTATTAATATGAAACAATTTACTGCAAAAGAAGTAGAAAACATGCTAACTCAAGGTAGGAGTGTAAACATTGTTGATGTGAGAGAAGTAGAAGAAGTACAAGCAGGGAAAATCCCGTGCGCATTTCATATTCCACTAGGCTTATTAGAATTTCGTATGAATGAGCTTGATAAGTCAAAAGAGTATATATTGGTTTGTCGCTCAGGTGGAAGAAGTGGTCGTGCCTATCAGTTCTTAGAAAACCAAGGTTTTAATGTGATTAATATGACCGGTGGAATGCTTGATTGGGAAGGCGAAACAAACTAATTTTTTTATCGGAAAACATACCCTGGTGGGTACGAGGAGGAAGTTTATATATGAACTCATTAAAAACCGATTTAATGGTAGATGCAAAAGGATTAGCATGTCCAATGCCAATAGTAAGAACAAAGAAAGCAATGAATGAACTCGAAGCAGGACAGGTTTTAGAGGTTCAAGCCACGGATAAAGGATCAAAGGCTGATATCCAAGCATGGGCAAAAAGCTCGGGACATCAATATCTTGGTACACTAGAAGAAGCAGATGTGTTAATGCATTATCTGCGTAAAGCTTCAAATGATGAAACGATCGAAAAAAAACATCCACATGTAACAAGTAATGAAGAACTAGAGCAAAAGCTGGAAGCAAGAAAAAACATTGTTGTGTTAGATGTAAGAGAATCTGCTGAATATGCATTTAGCCATATTCCAAACGCAATCTCTATTCCGTTAGGTGAATTAGATGAGCGTGTAAGTGAATTAGATAAAGAGGATGAAATTTATGTAGTGTGCCGAACTGGTAGCCGAAGTGATCTCGCGTCTCAAAAATTAACTGAAAAAGGTTTCGAAAAGGTTAACAATGTTGTACCAGGTATGAATGAGTGGTCTGGGATAACATCCAATTTAACTAGGTAATGTATCTGGTTAAATAGTTGGATAATTACTTGATTTCGCAAAAAATTGAGCTTTGATTACAAATTTTATATTAATTAGTAAAATGGAGCAGAAGACACTTGACTCCTGCGGGAGGTAGAGGAAAGGGCGAGACCCCGCAGGCAAAGCCGAGGAGGCTCGACTTCCTCCCCGGCGAATCTTGTGTCTGGAGCGCAATGGAACGAACAGGTTCTACGCTTGACTATATTTGATATATTTTTTTGAATTTTAATATACCATAGGGGGTAGTAAGATATGACAGTAAAAGCGATGAATTCAAAAGAAGTAACAAAAAAGATTTTTAACAAAGAAGAATTATTTATTTTCGATGTTCGTAATGAAGGAGATTTTCAAGATTGGAAAATAGAAGGAGAAAACTTTGTTTACCTAAACATCCCATATTTTGAGTTACTAGATGGTGTTGAAGAAATTTTAGATAGCTTTCCTTCTGATAAAGAAGTATTAGTGGTGTGTGCGAAAGAAGGCTCTTCTATTATGGTGGCAGAAATGCTTTCAGAACAAGGTTTAGATGTTTCTTACTTAGCAGGCGGTATGAAGGCTTGGAGTGAACACTTAGAGCCAGTGAAAATTGGCGATCTAAGAGATGGTGGGGAGATTTATCAATTTGTTCGCATTGGAAAAGGTTGCTTATCTTATATGATTATTTCAAATGGAGAAGCAGCAATAATTGATTCAACTAGAATGACTTCTACTTATCTAAGCTTTGCACACAAGATTGGCGCATCTATTACTCATGTATTTGAGACACACCTTCATGCTGATCATATTTCAGGTGGTAGAGTGATTGCTGAGAACACTGGTGCAACATATTGGTTACCACCAAAGGATGCAACTGAGGTAACATTCGATTATAGTCCACTAGAAGGTGGTAATACAGTCCAAATTGGAAACACAGCTATTGATATTCATGCAATATATTCACCAGGCCATACAATTGGCTCAACATCATTTGTTGTTGACTCATCATACCTATTATCAGGAGATATTCTCTTTATCGATTCGATTGGAAGACCAGATTTAGCGGGAATGGCTGAAGATTGGGTAGCTGATTTAAGAGAAAGTTTATATTCACGTTATCGTGAACTTTCAGAGGACCTAATTGTATTACCAGCTCACTTTATGATTATTGATGAGTTGAATGATGATGGAAGTGTAGCAAAAAGATTAGGAACTTTGTTTGCAGAAAATTATGGTTTAAACATTAAAGATGAAAATGAATTTAGAGAACTTGTTACAGAAAACTTACCACCACAACCAAATGCATATCAAGAAATTCGTGAAACAAATATGGGGAAAATCACTCCAGATGAAGAAACGCAACGAGAAATGGAAATCGGACCTAATCGCTGTGCGGTTAGATAATTTAAACGGTATGAATATATAGAGGGAACCTATTGTAAGGTTCCCTTTTCTAAATGGGAGGAAACAAACATGGATATGGCTTTTATTATAACGGTCTTTATTATTGGATTTGTAGGCTCATATATTTCAGGTATGCTAGGAATTGGTGGTTCTATTATTAAATATCCAATGCTATTATATATTCCACCTTTATTCGGTTTAGCTGCATTTAGTGCTCATGAAGTTTCAGGTATTAGTGCTGTTCAAGTATTTTTTGCAACAATTGGTGGTGTGTGGGCATACCGTAAAGGTGGGTATTTAAACAAAGCACTCATTATCTATATGGGAGTAAGTATTCTAGTAGGTAGTTTTATAGGTGGTTATGGATCAAAATTAATGTCAGATGATGGCATTAATCTTATATACGGTATATTAGCTTTAATCGCAGCCGTGATGATGTTTATACCTAAAAAGGGAATTGACGAAATTCCATTGGATCAAGTGAAATTTAACAAGTGGCTTGCAGCTATCCTAGCTTTAATCGTTGGTGTTGGAGCGGGAATTGTGGGGGCTGCAGGAGCATTTTTATTAGTGCCAATTATGCTAGTAGTCCTAAAAATTCCAACTCGAATGACGATTGCTTCCTCTCTTGCCATTACTTTTATTTCTTCGATTGGAGCAACTGTAGGAAAAATGACAACTGGGCAAGTAGAGTATGGTTCAGCCGCTATTATGGTTGTTGCAAGTTTAATTGCATCACCTTTAGGGGCAATGGTAGGGAAAAAGGTAAATACAAAAGTTCTACAAGTGATTTTAGCATTATTAATCTTTGCAACTGCTATTAAAATTTGGATGGATATTATTTAAAAGTTAATTAGCTTATGTAGGTATACGGTTCAAGGTATATTGGACCGTATTTAAAAGTACAACAAAGTTTTATATTGAATATATAAGCGAATTATTATATATTAATATGCGGATGAGGTTTAGGGGGGGAATGTGTGTTGGAAACTACAATAGAACTTGAGAAAACAGCATCAATTCTGAAACTACTTGGTGATAAAACACGATTAACAATGGTGAAAATGTTAGATTCAAATGATTGCTGTGTTTGTGAGTTTGTTGCTATTTTTAATACTAGTCAGCCGGCTATTAGTCAACATCTACGAAAATTAAAAGATGCTAACATTGTGAAAGAGTCGAGAAGAGGTCAGTGGATTATTTATTCTTTGAATAAAGATAGTGACTATTATCCAGTCATTCAAAGCCTACTTCAACACCTTCCAAATCAAGATTATCGTATTAAAGAATTAGAAGATCAAGGACTACGGATCACATGTGAATGAATGGAGGGTAACGAATGACATCAGTATTTCTCGCATCCATTATCTTTTTAATTACACTTACTCTAGTTATATGGCAGCCGAAAGGACTATCTATTGGGTGGTCTGCATGTGGTGGTGCTATTTTAGCTTTGCTAGTGGGTGTTGTGGATTTTAAAGATGTGTTGGATGTAACGTCTATTGTCTGGAATGCAACATTAGCGTTTATTGCAATCATCATTATTTCGCTAATATTAGATGAAATTGGTTTCTTTGAGTGGTCAGCTTTACATATGGCAAGAGCAGCTCGTGGAAACGGGATAAAGATGTTTATTTATGTAAGTATATTAGGTGCGATTGTTGCAGCATTTTTTGCAAATGATGGTGCTGCCTTAATTTTGACACCAATTGTTCTTGCAATGGTTAGAAATTTAAACTTTAGTGAAAAAATGGTCTTTCCATTTATCATCGCAAGTGGCTTTATTGCAGATACAACATCGCTTCCATTAGTCGTTAGTAACTTAGTAAACATTGTTTCTGCTGACTTTTTTGGAATTGGGTTTGTTGAGTTTGCATCGCGAATGATTATTCCTAACTTTTTTTCATTAGGTGCAAGTATTTTAGTTCTATTTCTTTTTTTCCGGAAAAGTATTCCGAGACACTATGACTTATCACAATTAAAAAAACCTGCAGATGCCATTCGAGATGAAAAAATGTTCAAGTTATCTTGGATTGTGTTGGGTATATTACTTGTTGGATATTTCGCAAGTGAATTTATTGGAATTCCTGTATCTATTATTGCAGGTATAATAGCAATTTTCTTTTTACTTATGGCCAAAAGAAGTTCTGCGGTTAACACAAAAACTGTAATAAAAGGTGCCCCTTGGGCAATTGTGTTTTTCTCAATCGGCATGTATGTAGTGGTTTATAGTTTGCGAAATGTTGGATTAACCGATGTTCTAGCAAATTTAATTCAAGCAACAGCTGACCAGGGCTTATTTGCTGCAACAATAGGAATGGGCTTTATTGCTGCGGTATTATCCTCTATTATGAACAACATGCCTACGGTTATGATTGATGCCTTAGCCATCTCAGATACAAATACATCAGGTGTCATAAGGGAAGCACTTATCTATGCTAATGTCATTGGTTCTGACTTAGGCCCTAAGATTACACCGATTGGATCACTTGCTACTTTGTTATGGTTGCATGTTTTATCTTTAAAGGGTGTAAAAATCTCTTGGGGAACGTATTTTAAAACAGGAATACTCTTAACCATTCCAACATTGTTTATTACACTTGTTGGTTTATATATCTGGTTACTTATCATCCATTAATATAGTTAAAAAGGAGCAACTATTATGTCTAAAAAAACAATCTACTTCTTATGTACTGGAAATTCTTGCAGAAGCCAAATGGCAGAAGGCTGGGCAAAAAAACACTTAGGTGATGAATGGGAAGTAAAAAGTGCAGGTTTAGAAGCACATGGTTTAAATCCAAATGCTGTGAAAGCAATGAGTGAGGTTGGCATTGATATTTCAAATCAAACATCTGATGTGATCGATCCTGAAATTTTAAACAATGCTGATTTAGTTGTTACATTATGTGGTCATGCAGCAGATAATTGTCCTGTAACTCCCTCGCACATTAAACGTGTACATTGGGGATTTGATGACCCAGCAAAGGCCGAGGGAACAGAGGAGGAGAAATGGGCATTCTTCCAGCGTGTTCGTGATGAAATAGATGAAAGAATTGAGAGATTTTCAAAAACTGGAGAATAATAACAAAGAAAAAGCCGTGAGATATTCTCGGCTTTTTCTTATAGCTTATTAACCACAACAAGTTTGAATAGTGTCTACTTCAGTATCTTCTTTCGTTAAGAAAAACTCCCATTCGTGTCCATCAGGATCAGTAATCCAAAATTTATCTTGCCTTGCATAACAGCATGTTGTATCGCTCTCACTCCGCGAGAAAAACCCCTCCTTTTCTAGCCTTTCTTTATGCTTATTTAACTCATCTTTACTGAATATTTGAAACCCAAAATGATTTATATGGTTACCCTCAACATGTTCTACTGGTCGTAACGTAAAGTTTAACCCAGGATCTTCCAATAAAAACTTCACATAATCTTGTTTTACCTTTACAGGTTTTGTACCAAATAGCTTCGAATAAAAGCTAAGGGAAGCATCTAATTTTGTTACATTTAAACCAATATGAATGTTCATTTAAATCCTCCTAAGGCTGTATTTTATAAAAAGGTTAGCAACAAGCTGATGGACAACAAGTAGGCATTTCAAATGATTTAGTCTTTAAAAGGTCATTATTTGTTTTTCTTTTACGCCTCTTGGGGATATTATCCTTATTTAGGTTCATTTCGTTTTGTTTGAATTTTGAAAGCATATAAATTTCATAATCATTAAACATATTACTCCTCCTTAAACAAAATAATTTGATCTATTTATCAAAAAAAATTGATTTATATGACAAAAATTTTTATCAGCATGTGGGTCTGAATAGACAACATAGCTCTGCTGATAAAAGGTGGTTCACTTCATCGAGATTGAGCTTGTAAAAATTAAATGTACCTCTTGTATCTTTTAAGATGAGGTTAGCATCTAAAAGTATTTTTAAATGATACGACAGCTTTGATTGTGTCATATCTACCATTGGTGCGAGATCATTAACGTTAATTTCACCTTTTTGTGTAAGAAGGTTCATGATTTGTAGTCTCTTTTTATCAGCAATTGCTTTAAATTTTCCCTCGTACATTTCAAAGGTTTTTTCTAAAGAAACATCTTGTATGTTGATTTCTTCTTTCATGGAAACACCTTTTCTTCATCAATTTTTTTTGATATTTCAACTATATATCCAAAATTTACATTTGTCAATCATATTAATCAAAAAAAATTGATATTTATATTCTACCCATTTTAGTGGTTTTTGTAATGGTTCATTGTCAGGACGAATAAGTTGATAAAGTGAAAAAGATGTTATGGGATCAATTTGCATTAGGAGTTGTTTCGCTAGATACATAGAGAATATAAAATGATTTCCTCAAGTTACCTACAATTTTTTTATCTGCCTGTCTCTGTTTATTATGAACATGTTAAAATTAGCATGGAACGTAGACTAAATGGAGGCAAATAATATGAAAAGATATAACAAATTAATCATGATGTTTTTAATAGGAAGCCTTATAACAGGATGTTCAGACACTGACCAAGAAGAGAATCATGAAGATCATGAACAACATAGCACAATTTCTGATATTCGCGAGGAAACAGCAAGTATAGATGTTTTACCAGCATTTTTAGCTGATAAACCAGAGGATATGCAAACGATCTACAAAGCTTCAGCAGCACATCGAGAATTATTGGAAAACATTCCTTGTTACTGTGGATGTGGCGAAACAGCAAATCATAAAAATAACTATGATTGTTTTGTGTTTGAAAATAGGGAAGATGGCACTATCGTTTGGGACGATCATGGAACAAAGTGTGGTGTGTGTCTAGAAATAGCGGCTCAATCCATTGTTGATTATCAAAATGGAAAAACAGTGAAAGAGATACGATCAAAAATTGATAACATGTATAAAGAAGGATACGCTAAGCCGACTCCAACACCTGAAGTATGATTGAATTTTTGGCTACAAAGGAATGTTTCTCTTCCTTTCTCTCATATACTCTAAGAAGGTGAGGAGGGAGTAATATGAGAATACCTGCGGCTGATCTGGGCTTGATGGCCCAACATTTAGCTACACACGAGGGTGTTATCCATCAATTCAAACAGGATTATATGATTGTACAAAATCCATCACTAAAAAAGGTGCTCCATACATCTATTACTGTTATGAGAAGTCATGTTCGTGCCATGCTTGCTCTTATTGACCCTAATCAACCGGGGCCGATGCATCTTCCAGATCTTCATGAGCAGCAGATGAGTTTTGGGCCGGTAACATTAACGGAAGAGGAAAAGAAAATTGCTCTAAAGGCTAGATCAACTTCTAAATCTATGGCTAATAATAATTTTAGTTCTGCCCTTATGATGAAAAAAGCAAATGCAAGACAAACACATATAGAGATGGCTCTTCAGCAATCAAAGCTACAAGGGATGTACGATTCAATTATTCAACAAGCAGGTGGAGAGTTTACTCCGAAAGCGACAAGCAAGGAGCAGCTTCTAACTGTGCAGAACTATTTACATGTATTGAATGAGTAAACGTTACGTAAAAGAGCTAACAAGGCTTTGATCTTGTTAGCTCTTTTATGTTATTTAAGCTTCTAAAATATATTTATTAATAGCATGGGCAACACCATTTTCATTGTTCGTAAGTGTGACAACATCAGCCATTTCTTTAACAGCAGGGTCACCGTTCCCCATGGCAATTGATAAGCCAGCTGTTTCAAGCATAGGAACATCGTTGAAGTTATCTCCGATTGCCACTGTATTTTCAATTGAGATGTTAAAATATTCAGCCATTACTCGGATTCCGTTACCTTTATGTCCGTTTGTATCCATAATCTCAATGTTAAACGGACCAGACGTTGTAATTGAAATTCCTTCAAACTTTTCTAATGAGGAAATGAGCTCTTCTTTCCCAGAGATGGTTGGGATAAAGAATTTTTGAACAGTAAGATCCTCAATTGCTAGCACTGCATCAAGCTCTTCAAATATTTTAATGCTATCCGTTTCCTTTGGTTGCTCCGTCATAAGCTTATATTCTTTAGGAGTTAAATGGTTTAAAACTTCCTGATTTTTATCAAGGAATGAGAGCATTCTTTCAGACCAAGTAGAAGCAACAAAGATTCCTTTATTACTATAAATTTTAAATGGATATTCCTTTTGATTAAGGACTTCTGTTACATTTTTGACAATATCTTTGTTTATTGATATTTGACTTAATAGTTTTCCATCAGCAATAACCATTGTGCCGTTACTTCCAGCAACAGGACATTGTAGTGGAGTTTTATCAATTACTGTTTTAATATCTTCCGGTGCACGACCTGAACAAATCATGACAACATGACCTGCTTGTTGAGCAGCTTGAATGGCTTGAATGTTTTCTGCTGAAATATCAATATTAGATGACAATAATGTTCCATCAAGATCAATTGCAATTAATTTTTTCATATTGTTTCTCCTTTGCTATATCTTCAATTATGTATGTAGGATCTAGTAATATTAACTCAATTATTTATTATGACATATTTTCATTGAAATCATGAGAAAAACGTTTGAAAAGATAATAAAATTTAAAATATCTAATGAATTCTTTTTCTTTTATTGAAAAAAAGATATACTTGCACATAGAAGAAAGTACATGTTGGAGGGATTCGTATGGTTCGATTCGGTATTATCGGAACAAATTGGATTACAGAAAGTTTTATCCAAGCTGCAAGCAAAGTAGAAGGATTTTCTTTAACAGCTGTATACTCAAGAACAGCTGAGAAAGCAAAGGATTTTGCAGACAAACACCATGCTGAGCATATTTTTACAGATTTAGAGGAATTCGCAGGCAGTGACACATTTGATGCGGTGTACATTGCTAGTCCAAACTCACTTCATGCTTCTCAAGCCATTCTTTGTATGGAAAAAGGTAAGCATGTTTTATGTGAAAAGCCTATGGCTTCTAATAGGAATGAAGTGAATGCTATGATTAAGGCTGCTAATGAGAATAACGTTGTCTTAATGGAGGCATTAAAAACAACTTTATTACCAAATTTCCTAGCTATAAAAGAAAACTTACATAAGATTGGAAAAGTAAGACGTTATTTTGCAAGCTACTGCCAATATTCTTCACGCTATGACAAATATAAAGAAGGTACTGTTTTAAATGCCTTTAAGCCGGAGTTCTCCAACGGTTCTCTAATGGATATAGGAATATATTGCGTGTACCCTGCAATCACATTATTTGGAGAACCAAATGAAATCAAATCTTCAGGTTATATGCTTGAGTCAGGTGTTGATGGAGAAGGAAGTATCCTGCTCACATATGATGAAATGGATGCGGTCATTATGTATTCAAAAATTACAAATTCATATGTTCCTTCCGAAATCCAAGGAGAAAATGGAAGTATTATTATCGATAAAATTCATACCCCTGAGAGTGTAAAGATTCATTATAAGGATGGAACTATTGAGGATCTGACACAACCTCAGGATACTGAAAGCATGTATTATGAAGCGAAAGAATTTATTGAACTTGTTACTCAAAGTAAGCATCAATCTGAAATGAATTCTCATCAAAATTCTTTAATAACAGCTACAGTAATTGAAGCTGCTCGTAAGCAACTTGGCTTAGTTTATCCAGCTGATAAATAATAAAAATGGGTCGGTTCCCACTAGAGGGAACTGACCCATTTTTCATTCTTCCTTAATAAGGATCGGCTTCGTGGCTTTTCTTTACAGCGTCTTTTGTTGCTTCATTTGCAGCTAATGAACCTAGTCCACCTTGACCATATTTTGACTTTCCTGCTTCACGGCCTGGAACCTCACCCCTGCTCATTTCCTTCATTTCTTTCACTTTCATTTCAATACCTTCCTTTACACGACGGCCATAATCTTCATCAGCTTGTGTAAAGTGTTCAATCATCGCATCTTGAATTTTCTTATTACATGCTGCAAGTGCTTCCGAAAGGTTTTTAATTAATTCATCGCGCTCCCAATCTTCAAAGCTACGGTATGTGTCACCAGCTTGACCGTAGTTGTTAGGTCGATCAATTGGTGCGCTCATTGCCGCTGCATTATAAGTTGGTTGGTGAGGCGCACGTCCTTCTTTACTTGCTTCCTTAAATCCTCCTAGCATGGATGGCTCATAGTTAATATGAGGATTATCTCCAGACTCTTTTGGATCACGCACATCCATTTGTCCGCGTTGCTGATTTGTGCGAACAGGCGCTTTAGGTGCATTCACAGGTAATTTCAGATAGTTTGCTCCAACACGATAGCGCTGTGTATCGGAGTAGGAGAACGTACGACCTTGTAGCATTTTATCATCTGAAAAGTCCATGCCATCAACAAGAACCCCTGTACCGAAGGCAGCTTGTTCAATCTCAGCATGAAAGTCCACTGGATTACGATCTAGCACCATACGTCCAACAGGTAGCCATGGGAATTTATCCTCTGGCCAAAGCTTTGTATCATCAAGAGGATCGAAATCGAGTTCAGGATGGTAATCATCCTCCATGATTTGAACAAAAAGCTCCCATTCTGGATAATCCCCGCGCTCGATCGCTTCATATAAATCTTGTGTTGCATGCCCAACGTTTTTCGCTTGAATAGAGTCAGCTTCTTCTTGGGTTAAATTACGGATGCCTTGCTTTGGCTCCCAGTGATATTTGACCAAAACAGCCTTACCCTCAGCATTAACCCATTTATATGTATTAACACCAGATCCCTGCATATGACGGTATGTAGCTGGAATGCCCCATGGTGAGAATAGGAAAGTGATCATATGTGTTGCCTCTGGTGTACGGGAAACGAAATCAAACATACGCTCTGGATTCGGTACATTTGAAGCAGGATCTGCTTTAAAAGCATGAATCATATCAGGGAACTTCATTGCATCACGAATAAAGAAAATTTTAAGGTTGTTCCCAACAAGATCCCAGTTTCCTTCTTCAGTATACATTTTAACCGCAAAGCCGCGTGGATCACGTGCTGTTTCAGGCGAATCCTTAGCTCCTGCTACTGTAGAGAAACGAACCATTAATGGTGTTTTCTTTCCAGCACCAGAAAATACTTTTGCGCGCGTATACTTTTCTACAGGCTCATCGCCAACTTTTCCATATGTTTCAAAATATCCAAATGCACCCGATCCTCGTGCATGTACAACACGCTCTGGTACCTCTTCACGATCAAAATGTGAAATTTTTTCAATGAAATGATAATTCTCAAGAGTGGCAGGACCACGGTCACCGATCGTACGGATATTTTGATTATCCATAACAGGATGCCCTTGGCGGGTTGTTAATGTATCATCTTGCTCATTTCCAGATTTACTATGATCTAATGAGTCATCATTAGAAGCACCAAATTCTTCATTATATGAATTATCCTTTTTCAATGGTCAGCCTCCTATATAGTAAATAAATCAACATAATCATTTATTTGCTAAAGGAACCAAAAATATACAAGAGATACATAAAATTTGTATGATCTAAATCAATAGAGTAATCGTACTCTTATTAAGATCATAAAAGCACAATATCTATTAAGCTAATCTGATAATATGCTATTCTTAGAAAAACAACATAAAGGAGATTCATATGATCGAGAAGGATGATGCATCGTTATATGCTAAAGCTGCCAATAAAGATCGCATTGCTTTTGAACAGTTATATGATCGTTATGAAAAACTTGTTTATTCTTTCGCTTATCGAATAACGAAGGATACGACCTTGTCAGAGGAGATTATCCAAGATGTTTTTATGAAGCTGTGGAATGGAACAAATCTTTATGATGAGAAAAAAGGGAAATTCTCTTCATGGCTTCTAACGATCACAAGAAATAAAGCAATTGACGAAATTAGAAAACGCCAGAGATATACGCATGAAGAAGTAATTGAGAAAGACTCATTAGTTGTTGATGAAGCTTCTACTGAGCAAAAGCTAGAACAGAAAGAACAACGAGAAAAAATTCAACAGGCCATGTCAAATCTAAAAATAGAACAGCAGCAAATAATTGAATTATTTTACTTTAAAGGATTAAGTCAGCAAAAGATAGCAGATCAGTGTGAGATTCCGCTGGGAACTGTTAAGGGCAGGATTCGGATTGCATTAAAACACTTAAAAAACATGCTAGGTAAGGAAGGGAGGGACATCACATGACAAATGAACAATGTATCTCTTTAATTGATTATTACAATCGAACATTATCAAATGAGGAAATAGAGGAATTTGAATCACATTTAGAAGGTTGTTCGGCCTGTAAGCAAGAGTTGGAAGAGCTAATGAGTTTAACGGAAGAATTACCTTACCTTTCGGAGCAAATTGATGTTCCAAAAGGAATGAAAGCAAGAGTGCTTGAGAATATATATGACGGGAGTACGGTAATAGAAGAAAGTCATGAAAAGGTTTCAGAACAGAAAGTAGTAGAACTGAAAAAGAAAAGCGGAAGATCGAGATTCTTAATTCCAACAATTGCTGCTGCATTATTATTGTCACTGGCCACAAATGTTTATTTATATAGAGAAGTGACCCAAAATTCAAAAAGCGAGGAGCTCATGCCAACATCTCAGGTAACATTACTACCTCCAGATGGTCAGGGAGATGGCATCGCAATTGCCTCTCTTTTATCAGCAGCTGGGCAGAAGTCGATTCTCCTACAAGCATCTAACTTACCAAAGCTCCAGGATGATGAAGTTTATCAACTATGGGTTCTTGAGGGAGGACAGCCTTATCCTGCTGGTGCCTTTCAAACGAATGATTCCGGTCAAGGTACATTAACATATTCATTAGATGGACTTGAAGGAGACTGGGACACAATAGCCATTACAGTGGAACAAGAGCCAGATTTACCAACTCCAAAAGGAGACATTGTTTTGGCTGGCGGTATTTAGGTTGATAAGATTGATGAATTCTCTTTTACTAAAGGTATCTTTTCTCACTTTTAGCAAACAATAAGTGTTGAAAAATGCTATGTAAAGGGGGATTTTAGAATGGCTAAAAGAGACAGTCATAAAAATCAGCAAGAGAAAATGAAAAAAGCAAGTGATGCGATTAACACCGATAAAGATTTTGGAAATGATCCTGCTGAAAGAAATCACAACGAAAAAAGATCTAAATAATTAAAGAAATGGGCTGTCCCGGATATAGGGGACAGTCTTTTTATATAAAGAGGTGTCTTTGAAGAAGATGCTGTCTCGATACAGGGGGGATCGGGACAGAAAAGGGATTGGAGAGGGAAGTTGTGTCTCGATATATGGGGGATTGGGATAGAAAAGGTTTTGGAGAGGGGAGTTGTGTCTCGATATATGGGGGATTGGGATAGAAAAGGTTCTTCAGCAGGAAGATGTGTCTCGATACAGGGGGAATCGGGACAGAAAAGGTCCTCCAGCAGGAAGATGTGTCTCGATACAAAGGGGATCGGGACAGAAAAGGTGCACCATCAGGAATTTGTGTCTCGATACAAGGGGAATCGGGACAGAAAAGGTCTTCAAGCCGAAAGATGTGTCCCGATACAGGGGGAATCGGGACAGAAAAGATCCTCCAGCCGAAAGATGTGTCTCGATACAGGAGGAATCGGGACAGAAAATGATACTCAGAGGAAAGATGTGTCTCGATACAGGCAGTATTGGGACAGAAAAGATCCTCCAGCAGGAAGATGTGTCCCGATACAGAGGGAATCGGGACAGAAAAGGTCCTCTAGCAGAAAGATGTGTCTCGATACAGGGGGGATCGGGACAGAAAAGGTGCACCATCAGGAATTTGTGTCTCGATACAAGGGGAATCGGGACAGAAAAGATCCTCCAGCAGGAATTTGTGTCTCGATACAGAGGGAATCGGGACAGAAAAGGTCTTCAAGCCGAAAGATATGTCCCGATACAGAGGGAATCGGGACAGAAAAGGTCTTCAAGCCGAAAGATGTGTCCCGATACAGGGGGAATCGGGACAGAAAAGGTCTTCAAGCCGAAAGATGTGTCTCGATACAGAGAGAATCGAGACAGAAAAGGTCCTCCATCAGTAAGATGTGTCCCGATACAGGGAGAATCGGGACAGAAAAGGACAAGCAGAGGAAAGATGTGTCTCGATACAGGCAGTATCGGTACAGAAAAGGTTTTCCAGCAGGAATTTGTGTCTCGATACAAGGGGAAATCGGTACAGAAAAGGTCCTCCAGCCGAAAGATGTGTCTCGATACAGAGAGAATCGGGACAGAAAAGATCCTCCAGCCGAAAGATGTGTCTCGATACAAGTAGAATCGGTACAGAAAAGGCCCTCCAGAAGAAAGATGCATCCCGATACAGAGGTAATCGAGACACAAATCCCCCCCAGCAGAAAAATGTGACCCGATACAAGCTAAATCAGGCCAGAGAAAAGATCTCCACTAGAAAAACCTCAACGAACCTCATCATACCCATGTCCTAATTTAGAATCAAAACCCTAAATGATCTATAAATTCGCCTAAATTCTGCGCTTTACCCAAAAACTTAAAACTTTTTTTAAAAAAAGTGATCCATTTAAATTTCCCTTTCGTTAGCTTAATAGAAAACCAGAAAGGGGAAATTAAAAAATGAATCTAAAAAAATCACTTCTAGCAGTACCATTAAGTTTATCATTATTAGTACCAGTACAAGGAGCTTTTGCGCAGGATCATACTAGTCATTCCGCAATGATGACAGCTCCATCAGTAGAAACCCCAGCAGTGGAACTAAGAACAACGTTAGGCCACTTGCTTAGTGAACACGCATATCTCGCTGTAGAGGTAATGAGAAATGGTGCCTTAGCAACAAAGGACTTTGAAGCATCAGTCGGAGCATTGAACGCAAATACTGAGGACTTATCCAAAGCAATTACATCTGTGTATGGAGATAAAGCAGGTCAGCAGTTTAAACAAATGTGGGAAGAACATATCGGCTTCTTTGTTGATTATGTAACAGCAACTGGAGAAAATGATGAAGCGAAAAAAGAAGAAGCTTTAAAGAATTTAGATACTTACCGTGAAAAATTCTCTCAATTTCTTGAAACAGCAACCGGTGAACGACTAGAGGCAGGTAGTTTGGCAGATGGATTACAAATGCATGTTAATCAGCTTGTAGGTGCATTTGATCGTTACTTAGCAAAAGATTATGAGAAAGCTTATGAATATGAAAGAGAAGCAATTAATCATATGCATATGGTTGCAAAAGGTTTATCAAATGCCATAGCAGATCAATATCCAGATAAATTTGAGGAAACAAAGGCAGTAACACCTGCAGCAGATCTTAGAGCATCTTTAAATCATTTATTAACGGAGCATGCAGGATTGGCTGTCGTCGCTATGCAACAAGGAGCAGACGGTGCTGATGATTTTGAAGCAGCTGCAAATGCCTTAAATGCAAATACAGAAGATTTAACCGCAGCTATCTCATCTGTTTATGGAGCTGAAGCAGGAGAACAGTTCAAGAAAATGTGGTCAGATCATATCGGCTTCTTTGTTGAATATGTAAAAGCAACTGGTGCTGGTGATGAGGAAGCGAAAGCACAGGCTTTAGAAAAACTAGATGGTTATAGAGGGGAATTTTCAAAATTCTTAGAAACAGCTACCGAAGGACGTTTACAATCTGACGCTCTTGCAGATGGATTACAAATGCATGTTGACCAGCTTATTGCTGCATTTGATTCATATGTAGCTGGAGATTATGAGAAAGCATATGAAGATGTTCGTGGGGCATATGCGCATATGCTAAATCCTGCAAAAGGTTTATCAGCTGCTTTTGTTGATCAATTCCCTGATAAATTTAAGTCAATGATGCCTGAAGAAATGCCTAAAACAGGTATGGGTGGAACAGCAAACAGCATGAACACCGCAGACTTTGTTGCATATGGCCTAGTGCTTGCTGTTATTGTTAGTCTTGGCCTTGTTATTAGAAAAAGATTTGCGCAGAATTAAAAGGAAATTTACACGGTTTCACAATTTGCGAAACCGTGATTTTTTAAAAAAATTGAGGTGTATGCAATGAAATGCATTTACCTATTTGCCTTTCTCAGTATATTCATTGTTGGCTGCCAAGGGGCTCAGAGTGTTAAAGAAGAAATGGGAACACACATTGAAACAATACAGACAACTGCAGAATCAGAACAGAAAACAACCGATCAGGACCAAAGTGACGAGATTGATAGTCCGATTATTAAAGACAATAGAGAAGGAATCATACCACTCAAAGTTAGTATACCTTCTATTAATGTGAGTGCCGACATTGAAAAGGTAGGGTTACTTGATAATGGCCAAATGGGTGTTCCAGAAAAATTTGAACAGGTTGGATGGTATAAAGAAGGCATATTACCAGGTGAGCAAGGGAATGCTGTGTTAGCTGGTCATGTGGATAGTAAAACAGGTCCGGCCATTTTTTATCATCTTCATAAACTAGAGGTTGGAGATGAGGTTCATGTCATGAATGAAGATGGAGAAAAACTTACTTTTATTGTTTACGATAAGAAGAGCTTTGACACTGAATCTGCACCTGTAGAAAAAATATTTGGTTTTTCTTACAGAAGTAATTTAAATCTTATTACATGTACAGGTGATTTTAATAGGGAAAAAGGAACACATGAGGAAAGGTTAGTAGTCTATACAGAATTAGCTAAAGTAGAGCAGCAATAATTTCTTATAAATAAAGCTCTAACCATAAGTGGTTAGAGCTCCATTTATAAGAATTCTAAATTACATTAATATCAATTGTCATATAATCTATTTAATAAAGCTATGATTTTTAATAAGTGCCTGTTGTAGTTTACACAATAAACGTTTTAATAGCTTCATGTAAGTCTTTCATATACGAAGTACCTGCTTTAATACCTAATTGATTAATTAATCTTGCGTGAGAAGGAGATAAACCAATCATGTAAGAATCTGTTCCCATTAATTTTAACTCAGATACGAGTGTTTTAAATGTTTGAATACCCTCTTTTTTTATTTCCCCAATTCCATGAAAATCGAATAAAACAAGTTCTACTTGATTTTGGGAAACCTCGGATAACAAACGGTTATGATTTAATCTGATCATATTCTCATTTAGTTCACCAAACAACGGAACAAGGACAAGCCCTTTTGTTAAACATATAAAAGGTGCTGATAATTCGATGATTTTTGTAAGAGATTGTTCAAGCTGCTCTTTTTTTTCTAACAGTTCGAAGTTCGTTTCAGAAAGTCGTCTTCGATGTAGCTCCACAGTGTCCACGAGTGTTTGAATTCGGTTGTCTTGTTCTATACATATTAAATGACCTTGATTGTACTCCCAGTTCACCTTAATTTGATAAAGAGCATAAGGTGATTCTTGAGTTGTCATGACAATCTCTGTTGTGATGAGCTTTTCTGAAAGTAAAGATTGAGCTTTTCTCTTGCTTTCAATATCAACTAAATCTAAGAAGTTCGATGCTTCACCAAAGATTTTGGAAGCTAAGTCAGAAGCTTCTAATATATTAAACTCTTGATCAATTGTGAAATAAGGAAGCGGGATGTGTTTGATTGTAAGCATGAAAGTTACACTCCTTGTATTGAATGTTGCCCGAGCCATCCTTGAAGTTCTGTTAGAGATGGAAATAATTTTGTTTTGCTAGAGCAGTGCGAGGTAAAGTCATATGTTGATAAAAGACGACCTCCTACGATAACAGTAGGTTGATGTGGAAGATCCTCTAAAGCTTTAATATAAGTTTTAAGAATTTCTGCATGATACCAAATCGAAAAAGAAAGTCCAATCACACTTGGTTGCCATTTGTCAGCTGCCTTTAAGGCATACTCTAATGGTAAATTTGCACCAAGTAATTTTGTTTTCCAACCAAATTCTTCAAACAGTTGTGCAACCATTTTGAGTCCTATATCATGTTGTTCGTTTTCAAGGCATAAAAACATTGCTTTGTTTGGTTTCATTTGCAAGAATTGATTGTTTTTTGTGTAGTAATTAAACCTAGCGATTATGTATTCACAAGTCGATGTAGCAAGATGCTCATCAGCGACAGTTATTTGATTTGATTCCCAAAGATCACCAATATATTGCATAGCTTTTGTAATGAGTTCCTCAAAGACTTCTTTACGAGTGATTTCCTCATTAACTTCGTGAATCAAGATTTCCCATGCTGCATCTTGATCTCCATCAAGAAGGAAACGGGCAAATTCATGAACCCTCCATGCCATGATCTCACCTCATTTTTGAAAGGGTTTGATATTTAGATAGGTAAATTTTGCTTCGTTATTATCTTATCATATTTTTCCTATAGCTGTTCACTCATGATGTTTATTAATCTAAGACTCTTGGCTATTAGGACATGAACAGTAGGTTAGAAGAGAAGCGTATTAATCCACTTATACCCTATTCTAGGGTATAATATAGAGATATGATAAGAAGTCAAAAACATTTATATAAAATTGCAATGTACAAGTAATAAAGGGGGAATTTGATGACAGAAATACCGATGGAAGTTCAGAAACAAATGAAAAAGCATCAAGGTTTGTCTAAATCGAAAATTATTAAAAGAACACTTTTTATTTTTATAGGTGCTGTTTTAATGGCAGTCGGCTTGGAAATCTTTCTAGTGCCTAATCAGGTTATTGATGGTGGTATAGTAGGGATTTCGATTATATTATCGCATTTGCTTGGTATGAAACTTGGACTATTTATCTTTCTTTTAAATATACCTTTTTTCTTTATAGGATATAAACAAATTGGGAAAACCTTTGCCCTTTCTACGGTATTTGGCATATCTGTTTTATCAGTAGCAACGGCTTTATTACACCCTGTTCCAGCTTTTACAGAGGATGTTCTTCTAGCAACAGTATTTGGTGGAATCATTCTTGGTATTGGAGTAGGAATTGTTCTAAGATACGGTGGATCTCTGGATGGTACTGAAATACTGGCGGTTCTTTTTAATAAAAAGTTACCTTTTTCCGTTGGAGAAATTATTATGTTCTTCAATATTTTCATTCTTGGTAGTGCAGGATTTGTGTTCGGATGGAACAGAGCTATGTATTCTTTAATCGCCTATTTTATAGCATTTAAAACGATTGATATCGTACTTGAAGGTTTGGATGAATCAAAATCAGCATGGATTATTAGTGAGAATTATCAAGAAATAGGTGATGCAATCCTAGCTCGTTTGGGTCGTGGAGTTACATTTTTAAACGGTGAAGGTGCATACACTGGTGATAACAAAAAAGTGATTTTCTGTGTGATTACGCGGTTAGAGGAAGCCAAATTAAAATCGATCGTTGAAGATTTAGACGAGTCCGCCTTTTTGGCTGTGGCAAATATTGCTGAAGTAAGAGGTGGCCGATTTAAAAAGAAAGATATTCATTAAATATAGAAACTCTATAGTTGCTGACTATAGAGTTTTTGCTTTGAGCAAAATTTTCAATTCAAATTAGACTATTTCATTACTTCCCTTCATACCCATAAATAATGGACAAGAATAGGTAAGGGTGGGAGAGAATGGAGGATTTAATTCTTAATGTTTTGGATTGGCTTACAAGTTTTGGATATTTAGGAATTGCAATTGGTCTTATGCTTGAGGTTATTCCTAGTGAGATTGTACTTGGTTATGGTGGGTATATGATCGTGCTTGGGAAAATTGGCTTCATTGGAGCTATTGTAGCTGGAGTGATAGGTGGAACAATGGCTCAACTTTTTTTATATTGGCTTGGTAGCATAGGTGGGAGACCTTTTCTTGAAAAGTATGGGAAATACTTGTTGATTAATAAACACCATTTAGAATTATCAGAAGCATGGTTTGAAAAATACGGTTCAGGTGTTATTTTTGGAGCTAGATTTATTCCAGTTGTGAGACATGCAATTAGTATTCCAGCTGGAATATCAAAGATGTCATTATGGAAATTCACATTTTACACAGTAGCGGCTATGATTCCTTGGACAATTTTCTTTCTGTATTTAGGTATGGAGTTAGGAAATAACTGGATGTATATCAAAGAAACAGCACAACCATATTTTCTTCCGCTTACCTGCTCCGCTATATTATTGGCGGTTGTATATTACCTTGTAAAAAAGTTTAAAAATCCTCATAGCAATTAAAAGTTATCCAACTGGATAGCTTTTTTAGTTGTTAAAGTATTGCTTTTTAGACAATAGCGGAATATAATAATTAATGCTATAAGTTAAATATTATTAAAGTTAAGTATTTAGTAGTGATAAGAGTAATCACTGCTTTTTATTTCTTTAAATACTTAACTTAGTTAAATATTAATCAATATAATAAAATGAGGTGTAAATATGGAGCACTTAAGTCATAAGGAAAAAGTTACAATTATGATCGCCATTATTGGTGCAATGTTCTTTGCGGCAGTTAACCAAACGATAGTGGGAAATGCGTTGCCGAAGATTATTGCTGATTTAGGTGGGCTGGACTACTATAGCTGGGTATTTACCATTTATATGCTAACTTCAGCGATTACGACGATTTTAGTTGGGAAATTATCCGATATATAGGGACGTAAGCCGTTTATTTTAACAGGAATTTTTATTTTTATGATTGGTGCCTTCTTATCAGGATTATCTAAGGATATCATTCAGTTGATTATTTATCGAGGAATCCAAGGATTTGGTGCAGGTATGATTATGTCAACAGCCTTTACAGCTGTAGGAGACTTGTTTGCCCCCCGTGAAAGGGGTCGTTGGCAGGGAGCAATGGGTGCTGTATTTGGAATTTCAAGTGTATTCGGTCCGACTCTGGGTGGATACATTGTTGATAATCTTGAATGGAAATGGGTTTTCTGGGTGTTCCTACCATTAGGGATTGTAGCTGCTATTCTTATTTGGAAATTGTTCCCTAAAATGGAGAAGAAGGCAGGGGAATCTGTTGATTATCTAGGTTCGATTTTTCTCACTGGGACAATTGTTCCCGCCTTATTGGCTTTCTCTTGGGCAGGAACAAAATATGAATGGAATTCCTCACAAATTATCGGTCTATTCACAGGAGCAATTGTGTCTTTCATTATCTTTGTTTTAGTGGAGAAAAAAGCAAAAAGTCCAATTTTACCTTTATATTTGTTTAAAAACAGTATTTTTACGATTTCAAATGTGATTGGATTTGCAATTGGTGTTGCGATGTTTGGAGGAGTTATGTATATCCCATACTTTGTGCAGGGGGTGTTAGGATTTACTGCAACTCATTCAAGCTTTATTACAATGACCATGACGTTAGGTTTAGTGTTTGCAAGTAGTATTGGCGGACAAATCATTTCCAAAACAGGGAAATACAAGCTTCAAGCAATTATTGGCTTAATTGTAACAACGATAGGGATGTTCTTGTTCACAACAATGGACGCTGAAACATCACAATGGACGTTAATTGCTTATCTTGTTTTAGTTGGGATAGGCATTGGAGTAGGTATGACAGTATTTACTTTAACTGTTCAAAATGCTGTAGAACAGAAGTTTTTAGGAGTTGCAACAGCAACATCACAATTATTCCGTTCAATTGGTGGTACTGTTGGGGTTGCTTTAATGGGAACGGTTTTAAATCAACGTATGAGTGATAATATGGCTGAATCGTTAAAAGATGTTCAACAGCAAGCTGCTTCTGTTCCTCCTGAAATGCAGGAAAACATACAAGCATTGCAAAATCCACAGTTACTATTAGATCATGAAAAGCTATCACAAATTCAGCAAAGCATGCCGGCTGAAATGGTAAGTTTATTTGAGAAGTTCGTTACTATGCTTCAAGACTCATTAAGCTTTGCACTATCAGGCGTATTCATGACGGCAACAATAGTCATGATTGCTGCTGTTGCTCTTACTTTCTTCTTAAAAGAAATTCCTTTAAGAAGCTCAAGTGCACAGAATACAGAGCAGCAGAAAGAAGTTCAAGCAAAACAATCATTTACAAAGCAACCTGTATAAAGAGAGGATTTCCTCTCTTTTTTAATTACATAAAGAAAAGTATTAGTGGAAGAATGGTAGTGATTGAAAGAATGGAGGTGAATATGAATGGATCAAAAAGATCAAGAATTTTATGATAATGAAGTATTTGCTCAAGCTCAGGTTGTTCAGCATCCTAAGGAAAAAAATCATACGGCTTTAGTTCTAGATCAATCATTTCACCTGTTGTCGGGTAGTGATTTAACATCTGACGATACGGTGAATGAATAAAAAACCAAAGGCTCAAATGAGATGATCATTTGAGCCTTTATTTTAGTATAAGTGGTATAATTTTACACTATAGAGAGAATTCAATTTAGGAGAGGATCGTATGATAAGAGCAATATTGTTTGACTTAGATGGTACATTGTTGAATCGTGATTTATCGCTTCGAAAATTTATTGAGGATCAGTACATACGCCTAAATATAAAGCATATACCAAATGACCAATACATTAATCGTTTTATAGAACTAGATCAACATGGATATGTATGGAAAGATAAAGTGTATGCTCAATTAATTGAAGAGTTGAAAATAAAGGATCTAACAGCCTCTCAATTACTACAGGATTACCTTGCGTTTTTCCCAAGACATTGTACCCCATTTGATCATCTGAAAAAAATGTTAGACACAATAAAGCAACAAAATATTCAACTTGGGATGATTTCAAATGGATTTGGTCAATTTCAGATGGACAATATCAAAGCGTTGGAGATAGATAATTATTTTGATGTTATGCTGATTTCTGAAAATGAGGGAATTAAAAAACCTGATCGAGAGATATTTATTAGAGCGTTATCTAAATTGGGAGTCTCTTCAGATGAAAGTATGTTTGTAGGGGACCATCCAGTAAATGATATCGAAGCTGCAAAAAAAGTGGGGATGAAAACCATCTGGAAGCAAAATACTCATTTTAGCCATGCTCCTGCTGCTGATTATTGTGTGACAGATTTAATTGAGATCATTGATATTATTGAGAGAGAGAGAAAGGTGGAGTAGGTAAAGGCGTATAAAGTTTGTTGCAAGCCTTCCTCAAGTCCCATCATAAATAAAGTATCCGACAAAAAAGGCTGTCCCAATTGGTGGGGCAGCCTATAAATATTAATTAATTTTCTTTAATTGTTTTTTTAGGAAATTTGGTTTGTTAAGTCCTCTTTCGTTAATCTCTTTTTCTAGCAACTTAATAAAATCTGGACTTAAATGTAATTTACTAGCTTCATGAAAACTATTTAATAAAGTTGTATCTGATAGTTTTGAAAACCTCATATTATCATCCTTTACTTTATCGCTCTCTATTTATTTACCACATAGAGTACACTGTTAAACGACTTTATGTAAAAAGATGTAGAAATTTTGTTTAAGTTTTTTATAAGATAAGAGTAACGATATATGAGATAAAAACAATTAAATAAACGTTTGTTTAAACTTTTATACCTTTGTCATTACAGGTCATCGAAGCCGTTATCTACATGATTGACCTTCGTATATTGTCTTGATTTTTGTTCGAAGAAATCTGATTTGCCAAGATCTACTTCTTCATATGCTTTGATCCACTTCAACGGATTGGAGCGATATCCCTCAAATGGGCGTTCATATCCCAGCTGATTGCAACGGACATTTGCATAAAATTTAATATAGTCCTCAACATCTTGAATATTAATTCCATCCATTTTGTTGCCTATAATAAAACGTCCCCATTCAATTTCTAGCTCAGCAGCAGTAATGAACGTTTCTTTGACAAACGATGCAAGCTCTTCGGTATCATACTCAGGATATTGTTTTAATACTTCTTTAAAAATTTGAACAAATAAATCAACATGAATTTGCTCATCCCGGTTTATGTAGTTAATCATCGTGCTAGTTGCTACCATTTTTTGATTGCGTGCTAGATTATAGAAGAAGGCAAATCCCGAGTAGAAGAAAAGACCTTCTAATATCACATCATATACAATTGATTTTAGAAGATGCTCAACAGTTGGCTGTTCAGCAAATGATTGATATCCGTTTGTGACAAACTCATTACGCTTTCTTAATATAGGTTCATTTCGCCAATATTCAAAGACTTCATCTTGCTTTTGTTTTGATACTAAGCTAGATAATACATAAGAATACGAGTGATTATGAATAACTTCCTGTTGTGCCAGCATGATCATTAATGCATTTATACTTGAATCAGTAATGTAGTCTGATACTTTTCCCGCATAATCAGTTTGAATACTATCTAAAAGGGCAAGAAGACCAATAATTTTTAAAAATGCATCCTGCTCATCATTTGTTAAGTTTGGATATTGTTTAATATCTTGAGCCATATTGATCTCAAATGGTGTCCAGAAGTTGGCAAGCATTTTTTTATAACGAGGATATGCCCAAGGAAACGCAACGTCATCCCAGTTTAAAACGTTTGAGCTTTCTCCATTAATAATAGCTGTTGAGCGATTGGGAGCATTTGCATCCATAATTTTGCGCTTCGATAATGTGGTGTTTTGCATAGAATTACTCCTTTATTTGAAAAAAGTTTATAGAGCGTCTCAAAACTAAAGACGCTCCTCTTATTAACTTGCGCATGAGTCACATTCTTCAATTGTGCTAGAAGTTGAACGTAAGTAATACGTAGTTTTTAATCCTTCTCTCCATGCTGTAATGTGTAAATCAAGTAAATCCTTAGCTTTTATTGTGTTTTGCACATATATGTTAAAGGAAATGGATTGATCAATATGTTGCTGTCTTGCAGCATTTTGTTTGATGCTCCATTTTTGATCAATAAAATAGGCCGATTTATAATACCAAGTTGTTTCAGAATTCAAATCTGGAACAGTAACTGGAATCTTATAATCTTTCTTCTCTTCTGAGTAAACCTTTTGGAATATTGGATCAATACTCGCTGTACTGCCTGCAATAATTGAAGTTGATGCATTTGGCGCAACTGCCATTAAATAGCTGTTACGTATTCCATGACTTTGAACATCTTCCTTTAGAGTATCCCAATCTAAATCACTATTATTTGAGGAATAGCCTCTTTTATCGAAGTAGGAGCCTGTTTCCCAGTCGGAGCCTTTATATACAGGATAAGCGCCTTTGTCTTTTGAAAGCTCCATGCTAGCTTGAATCGTTAGATAAGAAATTCTTTCATATAGCTTGTCCGCGTAGGAAACAGCTTCCTCGTTTTCCCATTTTAATTGCTTTAGGGCAAGAAGATGATGCCAGCCGAATGTTCCTAAACCAATTGCTCTATATTTTTCATTTGTTAATCTAGCTTGAAGAACAGGAATGGTATTAAGATCAATAACATTGTCCAGCATTCTTACTTGGATAGGAATAAGTTTTTCTAAAACATCATTTGTAACAGCTTTTGCAAGGTTAATAGAGGAAAGGTTACATACAACAAAATCACCTGGTGTTTTTACTGTAATGATTTTTCCATCCTCAGTGAATTGCTCTTCAACTGTTGTAGGACTTTGATTCTGTGTGATTTCTGTGCACAAATTGCTGCAATAAATCATTCCTTGGTGTGAGTTGGCATTCTTGCGGTTTACCTCATCTCGATAGAACATATATGGCGTACCAGCCTCTAACTGACTGATCATAATTCGCTTCATAATATCAATCGCAGGGACCTTTTCCTTAGATAACTGTTCATTTTGAACACATTCCCAATAGCGTTCTCTGAAGCTTCCTTGTCCTTTTTGTTCATCATAATAATCTTCGATGCTAAAGCCCATTACTTTACGAACTTCATGGGGATCAAATAGGTACCAATCACCACGTGCTTCAACCTGCTCCATAAATACATCAGGAATACACACACCAGTAAATAAGTCATGTGTCCGCATTCTTTCATCACCATTGTTCAGCTTAGAATCAAGAAATGAAAAGATATCTTTATGCCACACATCCAAGTAAACAGCGATGGCTCCCTTACGCTGACCTAATTGATCAACGCTAACAGCAGTGTTGTTAAGCTGCTTCATCCATGGAATAACACCAGAAGACACGCCTTTGAACCCGCGGATATCACTACCACGGCTTCGAATTTTTCCTAGATATGCACCAACACCTCCACCAGATTTTGAAAGATTGGCAATATCAGTGTTACTATCAAAAATTCCTTGTAAACTATCATCGATTGTATCAATAAAACAACTCGATAATTGACCAACAGGTTTTCCTGCATTTGATAAAGTAGGTGTTGCAACGGTCATATAAAGGTTGCTCATTGCCCAATACGCCTGTTTTATAAGCTCAAGACGATGATCTTTGTTTTCATTTGCCATTAATGTCATTGCAATAATAATAAAACGCTCTTGAGGCAGTTCATATGTTTGTTTACTAAAATCACGTGTTAAATAACGATCTGCTAATGTTCTTAGGCCAATATATGTAAAGAGGTTATCATTTTCCGGCTTAATAAAGGAACCAATTTGTGAAAGTTCACTTTGAGAATATTGTTCAAGAAGCTTAGAGCTATAGAGTCCTTTTGAAACGAGAGTGTTCACTAAATCATAAAAATCTCCATATTTTTGCTTTTTATCATAACCTCTGTTTTCTGCAGCTTCTTTATACAGTTTTGATAAGTAGATTTGCGCACAAAAGTATGTCCATTCTGGCTCTTGTTCATTTATATTTGACAAGCCTTCTAGAATGAGTAAATTAGTAAGTTGATCTGTAGTATAAGACTCTCTTTGTACGATCGTGTTTTGGATTCGTGTTAAGTAGTCATCTATATGTAAAGAAGGGAAGTTTTGATGAATGCTTTCAATGTATGAAGTTAATTTGGATATGTCAAATGCTTCCTGGTCGTTTTTGTTGTTATAAATAATAGGGGATGTTGATGTTGCGATGCTCATAAAATATTCCTCCATCTGTTGAATTAGTAACACAGGGAGAGAGATAAAACGACAGAGGAGAGTTCAAGGCAAAAAGAGCCTCAATGATCAGCTATCGTCTCACCTTCTCAGTCCCCGAAGAAATTGAAACTTCCACAAGATATAGGTAGGTCTCCTGACTTATGCTCGTCCTACTATGAGTCCTTCCCATACCTAATATGTACAGTGGATTTCTCAATTCGTCACATTTACAGTTGCGGGGACAGTTCTGGAATTGCACCAGATTCCCTTTTCAGCCTTAATTGGCACCTGAATCTTGTAAAATACAATATATAGTTTTATGTTTTGGTTGATAAATCAATATATAGTTATAATTAGATATATTTCCATGATATAGCACATATACAAAATAATCAACCAATTGTTTTCGTTTGTCGAAAATTATCTAGTTTGATAGAAACTTGTAAAGGAAAGGGGGCTGTCAAAATAATGACAGCCCCTTTCTTTATACACGTTTACTAAAAAATCCATATATAACTGTTAATATTGGTGAGAGATATAAAAAGAACGCAAATGGTAAAAATGCTAAAACGGGTACACCAAGTGTTTGAGCGAAGAAAGCTCCACTAACTCCCCATGGAATTAAGGGATTAAGTAATGTTCCGGCATCTTCAAGTGTTCGTGATAAATATTTGCGGTCAAGCTTGATTTTATCGTAAAGACCTTTAAATGATTGACCTGGGATAAGAATTGATAAGTATTGTTCACCGGTTAATAGGTTTACGCCAAACGATGAAGCGGCAGTTGATAAAATAAGCTGTCCCTTTGATTGTATACGGTCAATTAATCCATTTAATAGTGTAGGGATAATGCGTAATGCATTAAGTAATCCACCGAAGGCAAAGGCAATTAAGATAAGTGAGATGGACCACATCATTGATTGTAGGCCACCCCGGTTTAGCATATTACTAACCTGTTCATTTTCTATAGAATAAGAAGTTCCATTTTGTAAAACTGTTAGAAATTCATTCAGCATTAATCCTTGAAAAACGATGGCTGTTATTCCTGCTGTTATAATACCAATCACTAAAGATGGGATAACTGCAACTCTTTTTATAGCGAGAATAATGACTATAAGAGGTGAAAACAATGTGATGATGCTAATGTTAACTTGAGATTCTATAATAGTTATCATGTTTTTCATGTCATCTATTGACGTAAAGTCAATAGGTGTGACCCGACCTAAAATAAAAAAGATCACGGCTGCAATTAGAATGCTAGGTAAAGTAGTGAATGTCATATGTCTTATATGAGTAAACAAATCTACAGATGAAACACCAGAAGCGAAGTTTGTTGTATCGGACATTGGAGACATTTTGTCACCAAAGCATGCGCCTGAAATGATAGCTCCAGCAACCCATTCAATTGGTAAGCCTGCTGCCATACCTGCTCCCATTAAAGCAACACCAATTGTACTAACTGTTGTAAAGGAGCTTCCTACTAAACTTGAAATGACCATACATGAAAAAAGGGAGGTCATTAATAAGTATTCTGGATTAATAACAGTTAAAGCATAAACCATAACTGTTGGAATTGTCCCACTACTCATCCAAGCACCAATTAATACACCTATAAGTGCCAATATAATAATAGGTTGAATTCCATTTTGTATTCCTTGGACAATACCTGTCTCTAATTCTTTCCATTTGAATTTATGAAGTAAGCCAATGATTGAGATTAGAACTAAACAAACAAGTAAGGCAATATGTGGTTCTGTTTTTAATACAAATAAACTGGCAAATATCGTTGCTAATACTAGTAACAAAACTAGTAACGATTGTTGAAAGGTAAAGGTTTTTATTTGATCATTCATGATATACTCCTTTATAGCTTGAACGCTTTTGTGCTTTTTCGTACAAAAGTATTATACCAATCTAGTTTTTTCTGTCAATCAAATTAAGAAAATGATTAAATAGATAAAGATATTTTGTGTTTTGTTTTATTGATATACTATTCTTTGGAATTGAAGTGCATCAAAATAGACCAATGGATTACCATTGGTCTTAAACATCACTCTATATTGTTCTAGCCATTACTTTTAGATTTTCGGATGTTTCTGCAATTGAATTAATGTTGTTAGAAACATCGTTAATAACATTTGTAAAGTTCATTAAATCTGTTTTAGATTGTTCGCTTTGCTGTTTGTTTTTATTCATGATTTCAAGAATGTTATCAAAGAATGAGTTCATGTCATTCATTTGATCAGTTCCTTTAGTTGTAAGCTCGGCAACATGATTAATAGAACCGGAAATACTATCAATTTGGTTATGAATATTTGTGATTAAGCTTGAAACACCTTGAACTGAATTTTTTGTTTCTTCAGCAAGCTTACGAACTTCACTCGCAACAACGGCGAAACCTTTACCATATTCACCTGCACGTGCTGATTCAATAGCAGCATTTAGAGCCAGTAAATTCGTTTGTTCTGCAATAGCGGTTACGATAGAAACAACTTGATTAATTTTTTCAGAAGTTGTTTCTAGTGACTTCATTTGTTGTAGAATTTCAACCGTACTTTTCTCAATAGAAGACATAAGGTCATTTTGTTTTTCTAGATCATTTTTTCCGTTGTGTGCTTGTCCTTCTGCAGTTGAAGCTGCTTCATAGCGGTCTGCTGAATAAGAAGCAATTTCTTGTGATTGAGCAAGAATTTCCTGAATAAATGCATTTGTATTTTCACTTGCCTCAGCAAGCTGAGTTGCAAGTTGATTTACTTCGGCACGTATTTGCTCCTTGGCAGCTTCTGCTTCATCGCGAACTTTGGCATATTCATTATCATATGCTTCTAAAACAATTTGCTGTTCCAAATTAAAGAGTTTGCTAATACTTTGAACAACGGTAATGATTTCTTTCTTTGTATTAAGATGCGGCTCCACTGTATCAATGATTGAATTAAGTAGTTGCTGGAAAGCAGCCATATACCATTTTGCTTCAAGACCGATCTTTACATGAATATGAGCAATTCTTCTCATTCGTTTTACATCTTCATCATCAAGATTACCGTTAAACATTTTCATAATATGTGTTTTTAAGGTTTGCTGTAAACGATCTACTGAGCTGTGTTCATTAATAATGCCCATAAGACCACTATCTGCTTCAAATGAAGAGTAAAATGCGCGAACAATTTCCTCAATATTTTTTTCAATATATGGTTGTATTGATAAAGCGGTTACCAAATCATCTTTTGTTAGATCGATCATTCCAATCTGCTTTTTTAATTCAACTTCTGATATATTTAAAACAACTGCAGAAACGTGTTGATTCTTAAGGTTGTCACTTAGTGCCGATGTTGTAGTTTTTTTCTCTTTTTTAAACAAAATTCCCATCAAACCATTCCCCATTTCAAAAATATATACTTATTAGGTATATCGGCATGGTAATAATAAATATGAAGTGATTTAACAGAAATTTTAAAATTAAAAAAGTGGAAGAGTGATCCCTTCCACCAATGTGTATGATTATTTAGCTATTAATACTGGGATGGAAGCACGTTGTGATACTTTTTCACTAACGCTTCCAAAGATTAATTTTTTTAGGCCGCTCATGTCTCGACTACCAACAACAATTAAATCTCCATTGTTTTCTTTTGCATAAGTAACAATTCCTTCAGAAGGTTCACCATATGAAACGGCAACGTCTGCTTGTACATGATGACGATCTAAAATTTGCTTGGCTTCATTTTCTAATGCCATTATTTGCTTACTATTTTTTTCATTTATAACCGTTTCTCTATCGCTGCTGTTTTCCTGAGGAATTGGGACAACAGGAATATTCCCTACTCCGCCAACAGGGTACGAGTGTACAGGCGATAATAATGGAGTGCTAGCTTGATCAATACCTTCTGTAAACAAGTTCTCTTTATGAATATAAATAACAGAAAGGTTGGAGTCCATTTTCTTACACATACTAATTCCTAATTCCAGTGCTTCTTTACTATCGTTTGTTCCATCAAAAGCAACAACTACATGTTTTAATGAATTCAACTCAATCATCCTTTCTTTTTTTTGTTCTTTACCCTATTTGTATATATCTAATCAAACTCTATCTGTTAAAAAATTAAATTAAGTAAAAAGCCAATAACGACAATGGCTCCAACAATCATAAACAATGTTCTGATCATAGTGATATCCTCCATTCCGTAAAATTAAATTTTCACTTTCATCGCTGGTTGAATGATACGCTGACTTTTCTGTGCTGTATTTATAGAACATATTTCTTTAAAGTCGTTCACTTTTAAATGAGGATATGGTCCATCAATCGCTATATTTATTTCTTGTCCATTTTTAATCATTAATAAATAAGTGAGTAAAGCAGGAAAATTTGCTGTATTGATTACATGTTTGTTTTTAGTAACTAAGTAGATTTTTCCTTCATATGATTTTGCCAGTTGAGTGATCTTCATAACCTGATCAATACGAACTTGTTCTTCGACTTTTAAGCTAAAAGTAATTAATTTATTCATATGAATTCCTCCATAGAAAGAATGTGTTGGTTATTTTACGGATACATACCTCCATAATTAAATTTAGAAACCTAACGGCATAAAAATCCTACTATAGTCCTTATAGGAATATGCTGTTGCTAGATGGTAAAAAAAACAATTAAAAAAGCCTTGGAAATCATTCATCTTTATTAGGAAAAAATGTATATTATAGGTAGTGGAAGAGAAAGGAAGTTGGGGATGGAAAAAGTAAAATACATAAGCATGCTTTCTGCAGTCTTCACACAGATCGCAGGTATTATTTTTTTATTTATAAACATAACGATCGCAGTTGGACTATTTTTAGCTTATTTTCTTTCATTACTTGTTTTAGTCGTTGCGTTTATAAAAATAAGACTAGATGAAAAAAAGGAGGATGACAAAAATGATTATCGTGACTACTGAAACTGTACCAGGTAAGGAAACAAAGGAATATAAGGGCTTTGTAAGGGGAAGTACTGTCCAATCTAAGCACATTGGAAAAGATTTAATGGCGGGACTAAAAACCATTGTCGGTGGAGAACTCAAGGAATACACAGAAATGATGGAAGAAGCACGACAAAAAGCAATCGGGCGTATGGTTGATGATGCAAAAGCAAAAGGCGCTAACGCGATTGTTTGTATGAGGTTGGAATCCTCAGCTGTTATGCAAAATGCTTCAGAAATTATTGCATACGGTACAGCTGTAACAGTTGAAGAGTAGATCGATGATCATAACTAATAACCCCAGTTGCATAGTGACTGGGGTTATTTATATTTGTTTAGGAATATAGCGTATTTATGTCAACTTCCTGGTAGTAAGTTGTGTAGAGTGTTCTGATAGTGGGAGAATCGGGATAGATGAAGGTACGTGGATAGCGGTTGTGTGCCGATAGTGGGAGAATATGGACAGAGGGAGGTGTGTGGGTAGCGGTTGTGTGCCGATAGTGGAGAATCGGGACAGATGAAGGTGTGAGGGTAGCGGTTGTGTCCCGATAGTGAGAGAATCGGGACAGATGAAGGTACGTGGATAGCGGTTGTGTCCCGATAGTGAGAGAATCGGGACAGATGGAGGTGTGAGCAAAGCGAATGTGTGCCGATAGTGGGAGAATCGGGACAGATGAAGGTACGTGGATAGCGGTTGTGTCCCGATAGTGAGAGAATCGGGACAGATGAAGGTGTGAGGGTAGCTGTTGTGTCTCGATAGTGGGAGAATCGGGACAGATGAAGGAGTGAGCAAAGCTGTTGTGTCCCGATAGTGGGAGAATCGGGACAGATGAAGGTACGGGGATAGCGGTTGTGTCCCGATAGAGAGAGAATCGGGACAGATGAAGGAGTGAGCAAAGCTGTTGTGTCCCGATAGTGGGGGAATCGGGACAGATGAAGGAGTGAGCAAAGCTGTTGTGTCCCGATAGTGGGAGGATCGGGACAGATGAAGGAGTGAGCAAAGCTGTTGTGTCCCGATAGTGAGAGAATAGAGAAAAATGAAGGTATGAGCAAAGCGGTTATGTCTCGATAGTGGGGGAATCGGGACAGATGAAGGAGTGAGCAAAGCGAATGTGTCCCGATAGTGGGGGAATCGGGACAAATGAGTGTGTGAGCTAAGCGAATGTGTCCCGATAGTGAGAGAATCGGGAAAGATGAAGGTACGTGGATAGCGTTTGTGTCCCGATAGTGGGAGAATCGGGACAGATGAAGGAGTGAGCAAAGCGAATGTGTCCCGATAGTGAGAGAATTGGGACAGATGAAGGTGTGAGCAAAGCTGTTGTGTCCCGATAGTGAGAGAATCGAGACAAATGAAGGAGTGAGCAAAGCTGTTGTGTCCCGATAGTGGGGGAATCGGGACAAATGAGTGTGTGAGTAAAGCGAATGTGTCCCGATAGTGAGAGAATCGAGACAAATGAAGGAGTGAGCAAAGCGAATGTGTCCCGATAGTGAGAGAATCGAGACAAATGAAGGTATGAGCAAAGCGGTTATGTCCCGATAGTGAGAGAATCGGGACAGATGAAGATGTGAGCAAAGCTGTTGTGTCCCGATAGTGAGAGAATCGAGACAAATGAAGGAGTGAGCAAAGCGTTCGTGTCCCGATAGTGGGGGAATCGGGACAAATGAAGGAGTGAGCAAAGCGGTTGTGTCCCGATAGTGAGAGAATTGGGACAGATGAAGGGGTGAGCAAAGCGGTTGTGTCCCGATAGTGAGAGAATCGAGACAAATGAAGGAGTGAGCAAAGCGAATGTGTCCCGATAGTGGGGGAATCGGGACAAATGAGTGTGTGAGCAAAGCGGTTGTGTCCCGATAGTGAGAGAATCGAGACAAATGAAGGTATGAGCAAAGCGAATGTGTCCCAATAGTGAGAAAATCGGGACAGAGAAAGGTGTGAGCAAAGCAAATGTGTCCCGATAGTGAGAAAATCGGGACAGATGAAGGAGTGAGCAAAGCTGTTGTGTCCCGATAGTGAGAGAATCGACACAATCCTTTCGAAAAAGCCTATCTTAATCACTAATAGCAGATACCTACCCGTTTATAAGCGAACTCCTCTTTAAACAGTTGATCATATGTAAAATGAGCAGTATCTTCAACAGATATTTCTTTTCCGTCTAGTGGTAAAAAATCAGCGGAGTAACGATATTGTTTTGTTAATTTTCCATCAGGAAGATAAGTTGGACAGATGATTGTCCATTTTAAAGGGCTGCTTTTTAACATGTTAAATGCTGCCAAATGCTCTTCTGCGGCTCTTGTAGTTCTACGGCGTGATTCAGTTGATTGAAAACGAAAAAGCTCCGGCTGTATACGTGATTGCAAGATTCCTGCAGTGCCAATTGTGATGATTCGTGTAATGTTTTTAGCTACCATTGCTTCAATCATATTTGGAGTGGCAAGAGAAAGAGTGTGTTGACCATCCGTGTTCAATGCGCTCACAACTGCGTCACTGTCACTTATAGCTAGCTCTACATCTTTAAAGTTAGTTGCATCACCTTTTATGATCCTTAAATTAGGGGAGGTGATTATTTTTTCAGGAGATCGGACAAGAACTGTTACAGAATAACCATCTGATAAAAGAAAATTTAATATTTCCTTTCCAACACGGCCAGTTGCTCCAAATAAGGTAATCTTCTTCAATATTTTCACCTCTTTCCATTTGTTATTACTATACCGAACTTTTTATATTTAGGAAAATATGCTGCATACATTAAAAAAAGCTGACATACTAAATGTCAGCCCGATTAAAGCCTCTTTTTTGCTTGTTCCCAATAATGAATTTGGGGAAATCGTATATGAACAAAATATTCATGAAATAAAGTGTATCCAACAAATCCCACTTGTTTCCAATCGATCGCATCAAACATGGATCTTCAACTCCTTTTCTTATGTTTCAGGAGAGTTAAATGTGTGAAAATCTACGTTTAAAGTATGATGTTTATATACTATATGGTGTTAATGACTTGTTTGATACATAAAAAAGAAAGAGGCCGACACGATTGTGCCGACCTCTTAGCCAATTATATGAAATTGTTATTGTTGAGTATAACCGCTCATAGATTGTTGAGCCATTGATACTAAACGCTTAGTGATTTCTCCACCTACAGAACCGTTTGCACGTGAAGTAGTTTCTCCACCAAGGTTAACACCGAATTCAGAAGCGATCTCATATTTCATTTGATCGATAGCTTGAGCTGCTCCTGGTACTACTAGTTGATTAGACGAATTGCTGTTGTTTGAACTTTGTGACATTTCTATTCATCTCCTCATAATAGTTTTATGGTTGGGTTAGTTGGAGTTGCACCAACGTATGAAGAAAGCTTGTCCTTCATAGCCTTGCTCGGCGTAACCCATTGATTTAAGTTGATGTGTTGTTTGTGTTTGTTTGTTTGTTGTTACTAAGTATTATGGATCTTTTTTTTGTTTATATACATTTTTTTTTGAGAAATTTTCAGTTGCTTTTTTGCTAAATGATTTGAACTGAAAAATTCTTGGTTGATTGTTTAGTATTATGAGCGGCTTTCTTTGAAAGTATGCAAAAAAATAAAAAGAATTTTAAAAAGTTATAAACTTTACCCGAAAGAACCTACATAAAAGCTTCTTTGTTGAGAGATTCTAGACATATGAGATTGATAAAGGGGCTGAAATGATGCATTTGTGTCCTTTATGTAATGGACTTGAGGAAAGGATCATTCAATGTCCAAATTGTAAAACAGTTATGGAAGATAAGGGGAAGGTAACAGATTATTTTGATGATTATAGCGCATATATGGATATTGATATGATGAAGATGTATGACGGGCAATTAACATCCCTAGAAGATCATTTGTGTTTGCATTATTTTTATTGTCCTAGTTGTCAGCATCAAGAAACAAATAGTATTCAGGAATAGAAAACGAGAGGGAACCAACGGTCCCTCTCGTTTTTCTGTTAGATATTATTTTTCGCCAGCAGGACGAATACGAATTTCTGATTCTGTATCAAAGAAGTGAGCTTTGTTCATGTCTAATGCTAAATCAAGTGATTGACCTGGCTTTACATCTGTACGAGAGTCAACACGTGCTACAAAAGATTGACCATCGATTTCAGAATAAAGCATTGTTTCAGCACCCATTAACTCAGCTACTTCGATTTTAGCTGTGATTTTAGTTCCTTGAGATGATTCGATGAATACAGGCTCATCATGGATTTCTTCTGGACGTACACCCATTAGAATTTCTTTGTTTACATAGCCTTGCTCACGTAGGTACTTCATTTTACCTTCTGGTACAGCTACAGAAGTAGTACCGAAAGAGAATTTACCATCTGTAAGAGTTCCTTTAAAGAAGTTCATTGCAGGTGATCCGATGAATCCACCAACGAATGCATTTTCAGGCTTGTCATAAACTTCTTTAGGTGAACCTACTTGTTGGATGATACCATCTTTTAATACAACAAGACGAGTAGCCATTGTCATCGCTTCAGTTTGGTCATGTGTTACGTAGATTGTTGTTGTTTGTAAGCGTTGGTGTAATTTTGTGATTTCAGCACGCATTGCTACACGAAGCTTAGCATCAAGGTTTGATAAAGGCTCATCCATTAAGAATACCTTTGCATCACGAACGATCGCACGACCTAAAGCAACACGCTGACGTTGACCACCAGATAAAGCTTTTGGTTTACGTTGTAGGTATTGCTCAAGACCTAAGATTTTCGCAGCTTCAGTTACACGACGCTCGATTTCATCTTTAGGTAATTTACGAAGCTTTAAGCCGAATGCCATGTTATCATATACGTTCATATGTGGATATAGAGCGTAGTTTTGGAATACCATTGCGATGTCACGGTCTTTTGGTGCAACATCATTCATACGTTTTCCATCAATGAAGAAATCACCTTTTGAAATCTCTTCTAATCCTGCAACCATACGAAGTGTAGTAGATTTACCACAACCAGATGGACCAACGAATACGATAAACTCTTTATCTTGAATGTGAAGATTGAAATCTTCTACAGCAGTTACTTTATTATCATAAATTTTATAAATATTGTTTAATTGTAATTCAGCCATTACTAATTCCTCCCTTGATTTGAAAGCGTTTTAACTTGGTTTCATTGTAAGGGATTTCAGTTTAAGAAGTAAACGTACAAGTTGCACGAAAATAGGAAGATGATTTTGTGCAACTTGTAAACGTTATCTTATTTTTCTTGTTGAGCTAGAATAATGGCAAGAAAAATAAAGGCTGCATTTGAAAAAATGCGAATGTCCAACCCGGTTTTTTCAAGTAGTTTTTCCAAGCGATATTGCAGACTGTTACGGTGAATAAAGAGCCTTTTGGCAGTTGAGGAAGCATTTAAATTTGATTGGAAAAATGCCTCAATCGTGTGGAGAAGCTCTTTATCTTCTATTATTTCTAAGAAATGATTTGATAATATTTCCTTTCTTAACATAGAAGGGGCTCTCATGATAAGGGTTGGTAAGACATCATAAAAGCTAAGAACCTTGTCTTTATTGCTGGAACGATGAATGTTTTGAAAGCAGGCATGTTCTAGCGAAAATTTCTCTTTGAGTGAGGTATCGTTTTTTTGTAATTGTCCTATGTAAATAAACGGTTCGACATAAAAATCCGTTGTCAGTGTATCACTTAAGTCTTTTAATAAATCAACTTCTAAAATGTAGTTAGGCTTTTCCTCGATCATAATGCCATGTGACAGACTTAACCAGATGACAAGCTCTGTGTTCATAATTCCTTTAACGGCTTCTTCGAAATTTTGTTTGTCATCAATTGGCTGTTTAAGGAAAAAATAATAAAAGCGTAAAGAGGTATGATCATTTGGAAGCGGAGGTAGTTTTTCATGATTATCACTGAATAAAAAATCATACCATTTCCGCTGATTCAATGTGTATTGAGTTTCATCAATACTATTTGTTGATTGAAAGAGCAATGATAATAAATTTCTTTCTTCAGAACTTAATACGGATTTTAAAATTCCAAAAGGTTTTCCAAGATCTGTCTGAAACCATTCGAAATTTGTATCATGACGATTATAGTTTGTTGTTAGCGCCTCTCCATAGTGCTTCTTTAAATTTTCTAACATACAAGGGCTCCTTCTTGGTCTAGATCTGTGTTGATTTTTTTTCTGAAAAATCGATTTTATATAAATTAAATGGTAAAAGATTACACCTTTATAAACAAGTAAAAGGATTTGAAATATATCATACTGTTTTAGAGCAAATAAAAAAAGCTGCAAGTAGCAGCTTTTAATCATCAATGGTATTTGGTGGCTCTTCTTCAACAAGTTTTCTTGCTTCTTCAATATTTGTTGAATCCTCTCTCATATGAACAGATCCACCTGATAAGCCTTCATTGATCATTCGATCAATATCGAGATAGGCTTTATCTTTTCCTTCATAATTAATATCCTGTTTAACTGCTTCATCTCTATCTTTCATACAAGTACCAACCTCCTTGAACACTATTTTGTGTCCAAGAGGAAATGATCATTCATGTTTACTCATAAACGTGAAATAGCATTAATTCATGAATTTGCGTTTGTAACTTTGTTTCATCTTCTTTGAGTGGTGTGACAGATCCCCATTCAATTTGTCCATTTTTATGGTAAATCCCATCATAATGTGAACCTCTAAAATAAAATGAAATACGCCAGCCAGGTAACTTTGCTTGTTTGAACAATGGTTTGTATTGAAAATGTGTAATCAAGCTAATCGCTCCCTTCCTAACCATTATAGAAATAATACGGCGAAAATGGGAGAATTCCTTCTACCTATTTATGGTATTTTTCTAATTCAATAAATAATTGTACAAGCTCAGTGATCCGTTGTTTCTGAATCTCTTGCTCATCAAAAATCATTGGTTTTGAATTTACCTCAAAAAGAAAGGGCCAGCCTTCTGGAGTTAGACCAATGTCCAACGAAAATTCACCAACAAAGCCAAATGCTTTTGTTAAAAGTGTCCCTACTTTGTTTGCGAGCCAGTTGATTTGTTTAGTTGAGCATCGCTCCTTAACCTGTTCAAACGAAATGATTTCGCCACCATTTGGGACATGTGTTATAATCGAGCTTTTTGATGCCTTCCTTACACCGATTCCAACAGGTTTGTATTCATTGTCTCGATATAAACAAATAACGCGTAAATCATACTTACAGTCTTCGATCTTATCCGTTATAATTTCTTCTTGAAGAAGGTATTTTTCTCTATTTAAATGACTGTTAACCCATGTCCTAAAGTTTTCTTCATTGTAGTAAATAGTGGTTGTATTTGATTGGATCGTGTAATGAGCTTCTTTTCGTGAAAGCTTATAAATGCCAGATCCTTTGTGACCATTTTTGGGTTTAGCATAAAGAGAGTTATGAGAATGAAGAAGGTCGGATATATGTACTATATCAGTAAGTAGCCATGTTTTTGGTAAATAAGATTGCATTTCACTATCCTGAGACAGAGCGGAGTACGTTTCCCATTTGTTAAAAAAGCCATAGTTGAAAAATGGTTTTCTTTGCTGTTCATATAATGCTTTTAGCGCTAAAACCTCTTTTGAAATTTCTTCACTTCGAGACGAAATTTTATTATAAATGATATCAGGAAAAGGGAAAGAAATCTTTCCCCATTTCTTCCATTCAAAAAAATAAACATAGCCATTAACACCATTTTCTTCAACACCATCTGTTGTAAAAACAAAGGATAACCCGCCGAATTTAGAAAGTTCACTTTGGATATTTTTGAAAACTGTAGCATTACCACGAAAAATATGGTTTTTGCCACCTTTGCTTGCTAGAATTCCTACAAGAGGGACATAATCAGTTTTCTTCATGAACTAATTCCTCTGGATGAAATATTGCTTTTTTCGATAAATAAACACCATATTGAAGGGATGCTTTTCTTGTTGTAAGGTCCGCATCCTTCAGCTCAGGATGTGAAAAGATAGATCTTCCTGGCTTTGAATTAGCTTCAAACATCCATACTCGACCGTCTTGATCTACCCCAAAATCAAAACCTATTTCTCCGATAAAGCCTTTAATATGCTGATCAATTTTTTTACTTAGTGTAATAGCTGCCTCGGTTAAGTTATGGAATGTTTTCATTCTCTCCTGAGGGTCATCATAAATTTCTTCAAGTGTTTTAACAACTCCACCATTATTTAAATGGGTGGTTACACTGCCACGACCAGCAACCTTTGCAGCTAGTGCGGTAACCTTCCAGCTTCCGTACTCATCCTTATTTGTATGAATTCGAAAATCAATTGCTTTACCATCAAACCGAATAAGCTTAATTCCCTGTTGTGCAAGATAACTTGATAGAAGTCTGTCTTTAAAAGAAGCTTTTAAGAAGCTTTCAAGAGATGGATATCTTCTAAGTCTATTAATTTCCTTATCATCTCGGTAACGTGAATAATATGTATTCTCTTCACGTGAATACATGAGCTGAAACACTCCTAATCCTAAGCTCCCATTTGCAGGCTTTAAATAAATGCTTTTATACGATGAAAGCATTTCCTCCATCTGACTTATAGAAGGGTTGTGAATGGTTTCAGGTAAGTAATGTGCAACCTCATTATCTTGGATAAGAAGCTGATGCATGGACCATTTATTAAAAAAACCTGGATTGTACCATGGAATTGTATATTCTTCTGTTAACCGTTTTTTAACAAGTTTAAGTGCTTGGTGGTTTTCAATTCTTCTATTTGGTAGTCGGTCATAAACAGCATTAGGAAAAGGAAAGGTCCCTCTTTTCCAACCGTTTTTTCCATATGTGTAACCTTCAATTGTGCCTTCTTCCCAGTTAATATGATGAGCGCCAAACACAAAGGAATAGATGCCAAGTGACTGATCAATGGATAAAAACTTAGCAAAGAAAAGAGAGCGCTCACCAATTGGGCGTAATGAGGACTCTGTAAAGCCTGCCGTAAAGATGCCAACCAACGGACCTAGATGTAATGTATAGTCATGAATGATAAGGTGAGTCTTTCCTAAGGCAGGAAGCAGCAGTTGTTCTGATAATTCTCTCGGTATTACAATGTTATCTATGAGTGTTTCATCATACAAAACATCACATGGTAGGGTAATCGTACCGAAAGAAACGAATCCAATCTTACCGAAATGTTGAGCAGTTATTGGTAAAGAAATGGTTAATTGCTCTGTATCTTTTATTTGAATGGAATAGATTTTATTCATTGACTTCAGCTCCTTTGTTATCTCTTTGCTTCATTAAATAATGACAATATGCTAATGGAGATTCATAAAGAACATCTTTTAAATGTGGCTTTGTTTCAACAAAGGTTTTTCGACCCGGTTTTGAATTAATATCAAGTATCCATGTGGATCCATCCTGTGCAAAACCTATATCGATTCCTACTTCGAACAATCTATTAAACTTCATATCAAGCAACTTTGGCAAATGGGTAATGATTGTAGAAAGCTCATCTTCAAGTAAAAACTTTTGCTTCATTGTTAAAGACTTTGACCATTCTTCATATGAGATCGGAGCTCCACCGCTGTTTAAGTTTGATAAAAACGATCCATGATACCCTTTACGTACCCCTTTTTCTACTAGAATCCACTCTCCATTTCGATCCTTTTGAAGAAGTAAGCGAATATCGAACGGATAACCTTCCTGATCTGTAAGGGAAAGAAAGGGTTGAAGCAGATAGCTTTGCTGCTTTATAAGCCTGTCACACCAATCTGAAAATAGCTGTAATGACTGAAATGATTTTGTCTTTTTATCGTGACCTTTATGATAAGTGATGTTTACATCATTTGAAGTTTGCCTAACAGCAATGATTCCGTTTCCTCTAGATCCAGATATAGGTTTTAACATGCAACTAGAATTAGTTCTAATATGTTTTATAATTTGTGCAGATGTTGTTAGTTTTTCGGTTTCAGGTAGGTAGGAATTGATGGGCTCACTATCTATTAAGTTTGAATAAATTTGCCATTTATCAGGCAATCCAAACCCTAAAAATGTTGTTGAAGGGTTTTTCTTTAACCAGTCAACAATTGGCTTGCTTTTTTTTGATGCTTGTTGATTGTTATAAAAGCAGCGGTCATAAATAAAAGTAGGAATTGAAAAGGAAGCAATCTTCCATGTTTGGGTTATTGAATCATATTTTTCACCGTTAATGGTTAAAGTAGAAGGATCAATGGAGGTAGGTTCAAAACGAACGCACTCGATATTAAATGAAGCACTTCGTTTGGCAATTTCTGTTGCATATCCATTTTCATGATTTAGATGTACAGCTAAAAAACCTAATGTAACTTTGTGCATGTTAAGTCACTTCCTTTTCGTTTCCTTTCATTGTGAAGCAGTTAGATTTATTTTTGATCATATAAAAACTGACAATAGTTTATAACTGATTTAGCAGATGGACGAACTTTGCCTTTTTTGGGATCATCCTCTGATTTAGAGGGCTTTGTATTCACTTCGATGATCCAAGGGTGGCCATCATCGTCAAGTGCTAAATCAATGCCGAACTCTCCGAATTCTCCACCTGCTTGAATACATACAACATCAACAATTTCTAAAGAAAGCTCTGATAATAGCTTCTTTAAATGAAGACCTTCTTTTTCTCCAAATAATTCATTAAGCAAGCTTTTTATTTTAAAGATTTCTCCGCCTCTTGCTAAATTAGCAACAAATTGTTGATCTCCTGACACTCTGGCAACAGCTGAAGAAACCTTCCAATGATGCAGGTCTTTCTTATGACATAAAAACCGAAAATCTAATGTTCGATTTTGATATTGTTTTAATTTGATCGTTTCTTGCAGGAGAAAACCTTCTTTTTTTAAGCGAGGGTAAAGAGCGGTGAATAATTGATCAAAGCTATCATATTCTTTTTTGATCTCACCGGAAAAAGTAGTAAAATCAAGAGAGTAGGAGCTGTCTTCATGTTCTATTACTCTAAAAATTCTTTTCCCCTGGCTTCCGTTAATTGGTTTAATGAAAAGATCCTTTTTCTCGTTAAGCATATCTTCTAAATTAGATTTAGACTCTAAGAGCATGCTTTCAGGTAAATAAGGAATAAGATGTTCACTTGCAGATAGAATTTGATGAATTTCCCATTTATTTAGAAAACGATCATTAAAATATGGTATTTTATTTTCAATAAAGTCAGTTGTGATATCTAAGAAATTTTTTGATTTTTCCAGTTTTCTAGAATGAATACGGTTATGAACAACATCAGGGTATGGCAATGTAGCTTTTACCCACTGATTGTCATGTAAATAGTAGCCACTCATTTTTTCCTTATTGTAAGTTGAAAACGAAAACACATAGAAAAAGCAGCCATTTTTTTCGGAAAACAAGGCAAGTTCTTTGCAAAAATCATGAATGGAGCCAAAATGAACACCCTGATCCTTTTTCTTTATCTCTGTTATCAGGCCAATTACCGGCCCTAGCTTTAGTTGATTACGGTTTTTAAGTTCTCCTTGAAGAAATAAGGTTTTGTCAGGTAGATTGAGCGTTTCATACGTTTCCTTTGAAACGGACAAACTAAAGTTCTCCTCATCTATAAATACGATTGGACAGGACACAGTATGCATTCCGCAACTAATTTTCAGGGAATGAACGAATTTAGGGAGACCTAAATGAACACGGAGTCCTTCACTCATTTCACATATATTTGGTCTAAAAGTTGATGGTAACTGTTTTATTTCAATCATACTTTGCATCATAGAAACCCCTTATTTGCTCGCCTAACAGACAAGCTCTATAATGTTCTTAGGCAGATGTTGATATAACATCGTATGTTTTTGAAAAAAAAAGGTGATGTTGTGGAAGGTAGATGGTAATGAAAGATGTAATTATGGCAGTGATAATGATTGTAATTGGTGCAGCCATTGGGGGAGTTACGAACTCATTGGCAATTAAAATGCTCTTTCGTCCTTATAAACCTCTCTATTTTTTAGGGAAAAGAGTTCCTTTTACACCGGGACTGATTCCGAAGCGGAGAGAGGAGCTTGCTGAACAGTTAGGAAAAATGGTTGTTCAGCATTTGTTAACAGCAGAAGGGATGAAACGCAAATTTTTACAATCACAATTTAGAGACCAGGTTATTACTTGGGGAGAAGCACAGATTAGAAAGCTTGTGATTTCTGAAAAAACTCCATCACAACTTATGAATTCATTAAATATTCATGAGCCTGAGAAAGTAGTAAATGATACCTTAAGAAATTTCCTTCATAGAAAATTCGAACAAGTGGTAAAGGAAAATTCGCAAAAGCCGTTAAATGAGGTTCTTTCTAAAAATGTTTTAGATGATGTTTATGTTGCTATTCCAAAGGTGACTCAATTTATTGTTGATAAAGGCATTTCATATTTTGAAAGCAAGGAAGGTAAGCAAAAGCTTGGTAAAATGATTGAAGATTTTCTTGCAACTAGAGGAATGCTAGGTAATATGATTGGAATGTTTTTAGGAAATGAAAGCCTGGTTGATAAGGTACAGCCAGAAGTGATTAAGTTTTTGAAAAACGACGAAACGAAAGTGTTAGTTACGACGTTAATTGGGCGCGAATGGAATTCTATTCAAGACATGACCTTTAATGAGCTTGATCAAAAATGGGGTTTTGTTGAAAAAGGATCTCGCATTCTTGATACTGTTATCGATACATTGAAGGTTGATAAGCTTCTATCCAAGCCAATTTCCACTTACTTAAAACCAAATGAAGAGAAAATCATAAAAGAATGGCTTCCAATGGTAGTTGATGTTTCAACTAAATACCTTATTTCTCATTTAGATGAAATTTTAAAACAGCTGAAGCTTGAAGATGTTGTACGGGAACAAGTAGAGTCTTTCGCAGTAGAAAGACTAGAGGACATTATTCTTTCAATATCAAGGAAAGAATTTAAAATGATTACCTATCTTGGAGCGCTACTTGGAGGGATCATTGGGGGATTACAAGCGATAATTGTCATGCTCATTCAATAAAATAGCTGGTTTTCTATGCAGAGATGAAAATAGTTTGTTATAGTGGAGAAAGAGCCTACATAGGTTAATACTAGAAAGGAGGCTCATCATATGCCTGAAAACTTATATGATGTTGCATACAATTTAGAAAAAGCTCTACGTGAAAGTGATGATTTCAAAGCGTTAAAAAATCTTTACGATGAAGTGAACGCAGATGAATCAGCAAGTAAGATGTTCGAAAACTTCCGTAACATCCAACTAAATCTTCAACAAAAGCAAATGTCTGGACAAGAAATTACACAAGAAGAAATTGAACAGGCACAAAAATCTGTTCAACTTGTTCAACAACACGAAAAAATTGCCCAACTTATGGCGGCAGAGCAACGCTTAAGTATGGTTGTTACAGAACTAAATAAAATTATTATGAAACCACTTGAGGAAATGTACGGAAGCTTATAAGACATACATAAATATGTACTAGCTCTTTAGCAGAATGGGAAAACCATTCTGCTTTTTTATGTTTAGGTATGATTGAAAAAAACATACAAATTCCAAACATTTCATCACAACACCACCACTCTTGTTCTATTTTTCGAAAGAAGGACATAACCTCATAATAGGTTTTAGACATCTGTAGAAGGGGGACTCGCTGTGACTTTTTACCGATTACTTGCATTGAATATCGATGGAACTTTGCTTCGTTCAAATGGTCGTCTCCAAGCGTCAACGAAGGAAGCAATTGATTTTGTGAAAGAAAAAGAGGTCTACGTGACGCTTGTAACAAATAGGCATTTTCAATCTGCCAAAAAGCTTGCTAAAGCATTAAAACTAGATTCATTTTTAGTCACACATGGTGGAGCATTTATTTCCGAAAATCTAGATGAGCCTTTTTATGAGAAGCGACTATCTGAAGATTTAACGTTTAATCTTGTTCAAGTGTTGGAGAATTTTAATTGCAATATCCGTCTTACACATGAACGCTTTTCAATTGGAAATCGAAAAAAAATTGCTTCAAATTTACTTAGTAAGTCAATCCTTAATACATCAGATTCAATGTTTTATCCGGTTCAATTTGTGGATTCATTAGGAGACACACTTAGAGATGAGCCGGTTTCTGCCACGAAAATCGATGTTCATTTCAAATATGATGAAGAAAAAGAAGAGGCGGAAAAATTAATTCAAGAGGCTTTTGATGAAGTTGATCTAAAAACCAGCAGTAAATCTAAGAGTTTTGAGATTGTTAGAAAAGGGGTTTCAAAGGAAAACGGCTTGCGTGCCCTTGCTAGCCATTTGAAGATACCATTGCATGAAACGGTGGCTATTGGTGATTCAGACGATGATATTGAAATGATTAAGTCTGCAGGCTTGGGGGTAGCAATGTGGAATGCACCATTTGAAGTGAAGCATGCAGCTGACTGGGTAACACGTTCAAATAATCAGCAAGGCGTTGCCTATATGGTAAAAGAGCATTTTCGCAAGCAGCAAAGACAAGATTTTTTACGAAAAATTAAAATTGATAAATAACAAAAAGGGAGAGAGTGGACTCTCCCTTTTTGTTATTTAAGATTGGTTTCTTTTAATAGCAGGGTATTCTGTTAACTTTCCCTCATAAACAAGCTGCAACTTATCACTTTTACGGAAATCATCAGGAGTAATTAAAGCAGGGAGTTTATCCCATAATTTGATTCCAGAGCGTTGAAGAATTTCAGCCACAAACTGTGAGCAAAAATAGGAGTTACTAAATTCAACTGGTTCATTAAGGGATACCCCTAAAACACCGAATAGATTATATAGAAACTTTTTTTGATTTTTGATAAAAACATTTAAAACACGTCTCATCTTTTCTACATCACGATTTGATACTTCAAGCTTATATATGACACAGGTTGTGTCAGGGTACTTACTGTAAGTTCCTGTGTAAACATCTTCTTTTACAAAACCACCGTTAATTGGATTACTGGGGTTTTTCCTACCAAAGCTGTACATTTCATTTAAAGTTGGATCAAAGGCAATGGAGGCATGATTATATGGAGCCTTTGTATATTTTTTAATAGACTTTGTAAACAATGTCCCAGTATCAGTGAGCAAAATATAAACATATGTTTTGGCTGTCATATTACTTCCCTCTTTTATATCTTCCTGAAATACTCTATCCTTAATTATACAATATTTCATTTTTTTGGTGGGTGAAAACTTGATTACAACACTTTGGACCTTATCGATCTTTTTAATTGTATTAAGTAGTGTGAGCATAGTTTTTATATTCATGAGCAAAAGGGAGCCCGAGAAGGATTTTACCGCTATATTTTTAAGAGTAAAAACTTGGTGGGGAATGTTTGCCGTATTTTGTATGGCTACTTTATTTAATCCAGTTGTTTCGTTGTTGTCACTAATGATTTTATGTTTTTTTGCTCTGAAAGAGTATTTTTCTATGATGAAAACGAGAAAAGCTGATCGGCGCTTATTTCTTTGGTCGTATTTAGCAATTCCTGTACAGTTTTATTGGATTTATATCGGATGGTATGGAATGTTTATCGTGTTCATTCCTGTCTATGTTTTCTTGTTTTTACCTCTACCAAGGCTTCTAGGTAAAGGTACAAGTGGTTTTTTGCGTTCAGTAAGCTCAACACAGTGGGGACTAATGTTAATGGTGTTTGGGTTAAGTCATTTAGCTTATTATCAATTTGCAACACCAGAACATGGAGCAAATTTAGTTCTTTTTCTCGTTGTATTAACACAAGTGAATGATGTTGTTCATTATTTGATTTCGATTTATATAGGGAAAAGAAAGGTAGTACCCTCAGCGAATCCTACCATTACATGGGAAGGGTATATAGGTGCAACCATTGTTACAACTACAATTGCATACTTTATTTATCCTTATTTAACACCACTCGACTTAAAATTTGGTATCATATCAGGTATATTGATTAGCTTAAGTGGATTTTTTGGAAGTTTGACCATTTCAGTTTTAAAGCGTGATTTGCTTATAGGGGACCGTGAAAAACTAAAGAACGTACAAAAAAGCTATTTAACACGTGTTGATAGTTTAACCTATACCTCACCTGTGTTTTTCCATGTTATCCGTTATTTTTATGAGTTTATGTAAACAAAGGGGCTGTCTAGATGGACAGTCCCATTTTAATTTGTTTAGAACCTACTCCTTATATCGTAAGTAGTGGTAATTCTCCGTCGGAATTCGTTCTATTACATTTCCTTGCTCGTCCTTATACACCTCATACTCTTGATATACTTCAACAGCATATCCATCCTCTTCTTTCAAATCGACTAGTCTGTTTTCAAACTCAGGTAAAGCAGCAGACTCTTCTGTTTCTGTTGTAGCAGTTTCAGCATCATCAGCTGGTACTGGAATACTGACTATGGCTTGTTCCTTCTCAAAAAATTGTGGAGAATCTAGATAACCTATCATAGCAACTACTGCAACAATGATAACTGGAGCAATTTTTTTCAACTGCGGTTGCCTCCTATTTTTGTAATCTTACTATTATTCTATGACTTTACTGGTGGATATTATTATTAATATTTATTACTTTTACGATTATCGCTTGTGACTGTATATAAGTAATTGTTACTATAACAAGTGGAAGGAATTTGTTAACTTATATTAAATAGCAAGTCGATATAATAAAAACGTTTAAATGAAGGGGCAGAATATGAACAAAGAATATGTAGAGAAACTAGAAACAAAAGTTAAAGAATATGAAGAAGCCATATTAGATATGTCAGCACCAATTATTCCATCGATTGTTCCAGATACAATCTTAGTACCAATTACGGGAATTCTCCTTGAAGAAAGATTTGAAAAAATTCGAATTAAGATTTTATCGTATATCCAAACACATGATATTGAGACGGCTATTATTGATATGACAGATATTACATTAGATAAAATTGAACAAATTGGTATGCGAGAATTAGGAAACGAAATACATCAATTAACAGATGCAATCTTTTTAATGGGGGTGGAGCCTTATTATGTTGGTCTTTCTCCACAGCTTATTAAAGAGATTGTTTCAACGGGAGTGCAAATAAAAGCAGAGTCTTTTTCTACATTTCAATCAGCATTAAAACATTTAATGAAAAAGAAAGGTATTGTCCTACAAAAGGCTTCTGTATAAAGATAACATTGACCGAGACACTTGTTTTTTGTACTATCAGAAAGATACGGTCAATTTTTTATGAATGATAGTAGAAAAAATAAGGCTTTCGACATGAGGACTTGGGGATAAGCAAGTTTTTCTAATAAACTAAAAAGAAGTCTTGAAAAAAATAGGGTGATAATGAAATGAAAATTTATATAAAAGGTATACAAGATGAGCGATTCCATCGCCCACTTACATTGATTGGTAATTTATTTTTTGAGGAAACAGAGCTCTGCTTTATAGAAGATGATCATACTCTAGAAGCGGAGTTTTTTATTCAAGAAGATGATGAACGTGTTTCAATTAAAGGATATTTACTATCAGAGGATGGCAAGCGATATGAGGCAAACAAGGAAAAGCAAATTCCTGTTAATGTAGAAGGGAAAGAACGCTTAAGACTAGTGAAAAACACTCTTTCATTTGTTTATTTAACCCTCCTACAGGATTACACAGGTATGATTCAAAAGTGGGGAATTTTAACTGGAATACGTCCTACAAAGCTTTATCATAAAAAGCGGCAGGAAGGAATGTCATCAGAAAACATCCATAAAATGTTTAAAGAGGAATATTTGCTGTCCGACGAAAAAATTCATCTTATGCAGCAGATCGTTGAAAGACAGCTAGAAGTCATTCCTGATTTAGATTCCCTGTCTAATGAGGTTAGTATCTATGTTGGAATTCCTTTTTGTCCAACAAAGTGTGCTTACTGTACGTTTCCAGCGTATGCAATCAATGGTAGACAAGGGTCAGTTACTTCTTTCCTAGGTGGCCTTCATTATGAAATGAGAGAAATCGGTCGTTGGTTAAAGGAAAAGAACATCAAAATTACAACTGTTTATTATGGTGGCGGAACACCGACAAGTATTACAGCAGAAGAGATGGATATGTTGTATGAAGAAATGGCTGAATCGTTCCCACATTTAGAAAATATTAGAGAAATTACAGTAGAAGCAGGCAGACCGGACACGATAACAAAGGAAAAGCTTGAGATTTTAAATAAGTGGAAAATCGATCGCATTAGTATTAATCCTCAATCTTATACACAGGCAACATTAAAGGCAATTGGACGCCACCATACTGTTGAAGAAACAATAGAGAAGTTTCATTTAGCTAGAAGTATGGGGATGAATAATATTAATATGGATTTAATTATCGGCTTACCAGGTGAAGGTGTTGACGAATTTGATTATTCTCTTGCAGAATCAGCAAAGTTGATGCCGGAGTCATTAACGGTTCACACACTTTCTTTTAAGCGTGCATCAGAAATGACGCAAAACAAACATAAGTATAAAGTGGCAAGCCGTGAAGAAATTACAACAATGATGGATCATGCAGTCTCTTGGACAAAGGATCATGGATATACTCCATATTATTTATACCGTCAAAAAAACATCCTCGGAAATTTAGAGAATGTTGGTTATGCCTTAAAAGGGCAGGATAGTCTATATAACATTATGATTATGGAAGAACAGCAAACGATTATTGGTATTGGGTGCGGGGCTGCAAGTAAGTTTGTTCATCCTGTGACAAGAAAAATTACTCACTTCGCCAACCCAAAGGATCCAAAATCCTATAATGATGGTTTTGAACATTATACAAATGAAAAAATAGCTATTTTAGAAGAGTTGTTTTCAAAATAAAGAACAGGTTCGGTTCCCAAATACAAATACTAAATTAGTACATCAATTAGCAGTCCTATTTGTAACAGAATAAGACTGCTTCTTTTTTGTTGATCTGGGGGCTAATTAAATGGACGGTTAACTTAAATAAGCGGATTTTTTCCGGTTAGACTGAAGAATGGAACTCGTTTTGGGGATATAAGTGGATTTTTTCCGGTTAAGCAAAGTAAAATGGTCCATTTTCATCTTTTTTGATTAAATAGGCGGAATGTTTCCGTCTATTTAATCTATTTTATGTGATAATTCCTCATTTAGAGGAATTTTTCCCCTTATTTTAGTAGCTTATTTACTTGCCAAACTGCTTTTTCATCCTAGTGAGGATTACTATATGAAAGCAAGTAAATTTGTATGTTGTACTTCAAAACAGAACCCTTTATTTGTATATGCCCTGTTGTATCAAGATACTTAATTTGCTAACAAGCAGGATATCAACCAGCTTTCTTGAATTAATATATTGAAATACATTTTAGGGGTGGATGAGAATGACATATCAAACGATTGAGCTAGTCAAAGAGGGGAATTTTGCTACATTATATCTAAACAGAGTGAACTCATTAAACGCAATGGACGTAGAAATGCTTCAGGAATTAGCTGAGTGCTTAGCTGATGTTGCTGCTTCTAATGTAAAGCTTTTGTTTGTTACTGGAAGAGGTCGTGCCTTTTCAGCTGGCGGTGATTTAAAAACGATGCTATCTAATGCAGATGAATCTGGCTTTCAAACCGTGATGAACAATATAAAAAACATTATTGTCAGCTTATACACGATGCCTGCGGTAACAGTAAGCTTTCTTAACGGGGCTGCAGCTGGCTTAGGACTAAGTTTTGCTTTAGCATGTGATCAGGTATTTGCGGAAAAAAATGCGAAGATTGCTATGAATTTTATTAATATTGGTCTTATTCCAGATGGTGGAGGGCATTTCTTTTTAAAGAAAAGATTAGGAGAGCACAAGGCTAAGCAAGTAATCTGGGAAGGTAAATCAATGACCTCCGATGAAGCATTAAAGGTAGGGATTGTTGACATGGCTTATGAAGGAGATACAGAAGAACAGCTTGAGTTGATAAAAAGGGAATTGGAAGCGCGTCCATTAAAGGCGATGATTGCTTCAAAACTGATATATAGTGAACAAGAAAAACAGCTCTTGCTCGAAACATTAGATTCTGAAACTGAAAAACAATTAGAAATGAGGCGAACACAAGATCATCGTGAAGGAGTTGCAGCGTTTTTAGAAAAACGTCCGGCTCATTTTATCGGGAATTAATTGAATTGGAGGCTTTATCTTCGATTATAAGAATTTATCCGCGATTCCTGGAGGTTTATCTGCGATTATAAGAATTTATCCGCGATTCCTGGAGGTTTATCTTCGATTATAAGAATTTATCTGCGATTCCTGGAGGTTTATCTTCGATTATAAGAATTTATCCGCGATTCCTGGAGGTTTATCTTCGATTATAAGAATTTATCAACGATTCCTGATGGTTTATCTTCGATTAGACAAAAAACGACAAACTATCACATTAAAAAGGAACTGCCTCACTATGGCAGTTCCTTAATTTATCTTCCAAATAACACGAGCTTCCCGGCTGCAGATGTACAGCGGTGTGTTTTATCTGTATAATTTTGTTCTTCTAATTTACGTTGTCCAATTTCTTTTGCCTCATTTTCAGATTGTGCTTCAAAGCTCTCATCTAAAAGTTTTTCCCCATTTTTTTCAAAAACCGTTAAATAGTAAGTCCCCATCCTTCATTTCCTCCCCTTGTTGTAAACATTATAATTATATGATTCTTACTTCTATTATACTTTTCCTGCAGGAATATGAAACATTCTTTTACCAAGATGGAAGGTTGGAGGATGCTGGTACGAGTTTACTTTCGGGGCTAGAGTCTATAATGCTAGTAGTGTTCTTTTTACCTTTTTTAAGATAAGGATCTTGTGATTCTTAAAAATGCTTCTGTTTTTCTCATACATAGGAGAACGATAAGTTACACATACGTAAAATTAATCATCACAGAACGTGCATTCGTATTTTGGAGATGATACTATATAAGTAGGGAATATTAATTGTTTACGTGGTTTATAAAGGATGGGACAAATATGAGTTCAATCAAGTTTATACATGCTGCTGATCTCCATTTGGACAGCCCGTTTATCGGATTAAAGCATATGCCTTCAAATCTTTTTGAAAGAGTGAGAGAAAGTACATTCTTAGCTTTTTCTAGAATGATATCACTTGCGATTGAAAGAGAAGTGGATTTTCTATTACTTTCAGGTGATTTGTACGATGAAGATGAGAGAAGTTTAAAGGCGCAGTTAAAGCTAAAAAGAGAATTTGAACGATTAGAACAAGCGGGAATCCAAGTTTACATTATACATGGAAATCATGATCATATGAGTGGAAAGTGGATTGATCTGAAGTGGCCTGAAAATGTTCATGTTTTTTCAAGTCATTCGGTTGAAATGAAGGAATATCGTAAAAACGACATACCGCTCGCCTATATTTATGGTTATAGTTATCCAACCCGATCTCTACAGGAAAATATAACCTCTCAATATATAAAAAAGGAAAATCCTTCTGTGTATCATATAGGTATGCTGCATGGGTCGATAGAGGGAAGTCAAGAGCATGATGTGTATTGTCCGTTTAAGCTTCATGAGCTAATTGAGAAAGAATTTAACTATTGGGCTCTAGGGCACATTCATAAGCGTCAGATTTTATATGAAAATCATCAAGTGATTGCTTATTCAGGGAACATTCAAGGACGACATCGTAAGGAAACTGGAGAAAAGGGCTGTTATGTAGTTGAATTGGAAGAAGGAGTAACGAAGAGTACGTTTGTTTCTACTGAAGAAATCTTGTGGGAAGACGTTGAAATATCAATTGATGGACTTCTTCACTTTTCTGAATTACTGATTAAATGTGAGACAGCCATTGAATCCATTCAAAAGAAAGCTCAGCCAACATGTTTAACAATCACTTTAACAGGGGCAGGTTTTTTAGCTGATACTCTGCAGCAACAGGACATTGCCCATGATATTATAGATATTTTTAATGAACGTGCGGAGGAGCAGGAAAACTTTGTTTGGATTGTGAAACTTACTAATAAAACATATAAAAAGAGGATTGATACTTCTAAGCTTTCCACTTTCTATACTGATTTGCAAAAAACAGTAGACGATTATCATTCATTTGAAGAAGTGATTAACCCACTTATTAAGCACCCAGTATATCGGAAATATTTTCAAGATTACACCTTAGAAGAACAAAAGCAGCTACTGAAGGAAGCGGAGAAATTATTACAAAACGAACTTTTACAACAAGGTGAAATAAAGTGAGGTGAACACTTTGAAAATTGAAGAATTACATATTTATGGTTACGGTAAATTTGAAAATCAGCATTTTTATTTAGGTAAGTCCAACCTATTTGTATTTTATGGGGAAAATGAAGCCGGCAAATCTACAATTATGTCATTTATACATAGCATTTTATTCGGTTTTCCCACTAAACAACAAGCAGAAAATCGTTATGAGCCTAAACGAGCAACAAGCTATGGGGGTTATTTAATTTTAAGAGGTGAAGAGAACAGGCGACTAAAAATAGAAAGAGTACCAGGGAAATTTGGTGGGCAGGTCACAATTGAGATGGAGGATGGAACAACAAGAGATGAAGAATATTTAGGTGAGTTATTATCTGGATTAGATAAAGAAACGTATCGTTCTATCTTCTCGTTTGATGTTCATGGCCTACAGCAAATTCATAAAATGAGCTCAGATCAAGTTGGGAAATTCTTATTTTTATCAAGCATTTATGGTGCTGATGCATTATTTACTATTGAGGATAAATTAACAAAGCAACAGGAACTCATTTATAAGCCGAATGGTAAGAAGCCAACATTAAATGAAGAGCTAGTGGGATTAAAGGATAGCGCTGCTAAGATGTTAGAAGCTAAAAGAAAAAATAGTGACTACGAGCAATTATTAAAAGCAAAAGAATCCCTTAAGGAAAAGTTATCTCAAGTAGTAGTTGCGAAAAAAGAAAACATGTCTTTACAAAGAGAGTTAGAAAGAATAAAATCTGTTATTCCCCTCATTAAGGAAAGAAACTGGTGTTTAGAACAATTAAAGTCCTTGCCTGACACAGAGCTTTTTCCGGAGGATGCCATTCAGCAGCTAGATCACTTTAATATGTCTCTTCAGCCACTTGAGGTCAAATTACATTCTTCAAAAAGTAACTATGAGCAAGTGAACAAAGAGCTAGAAGATTTACTAATAAATGAAGCATATATTCAAAATAAAAAAGCTATTCAAGAAGCACGTGAACAATTTGCTCTTTTTGATGAAAAGCAAAAGAAACAATCTCATTTAATAAAGAGAATTGAACAACTACAGTATGAAGTTGAACTTCTTAAACAAAGACTCTATCCTCATTTTAGTGATGAAGAAATATTTGAAATAAATGCAACCATTCCAATGAAGGAAGCAATAAAGAAGATCATACTTGAGGATCAGCAGGTCAAGCAACGAAAGCAAATGTTGGATGAGCAGTTTGAACAATCAAGAAATTCAATTGAAGAAACTGAATGGAAAATAAATGAACTGCGTAAAGAAGAGCTACCTGATGATGAAAGAAAGAACATGGAACAGAAGGTCGAAGAATCAAAGAATGTTAACACGAAGCATCTTCAACAAGAACGAGAGAGACTTTTAAATGAATTAACAAGGCGTAGGAAGGAGCATAAACAGGAGAAAAAGGTAGGAACGATGTTAATTTTTTTCTTAGTGATGCTCTCCCTAATTGGTATGGTATGGTCCTTCATCCAGCAGCATTGGATAATTCTAATTGTTTGTATAGCAATAGGTGTTAGTTTCATTCTTCAAGTAAAAAATAAAAAAACGAAAAAAGATCCACTTCTTCTACATTTAACAATGGAGCTTGAGAAAATTGAAGAGGATTTAAAAAAGGGAATGGCATATGAGTCATCCTCTTCTCAATCATTACCAGAATTAATCCACCTTCTTGATTATGATCAAAAGATAAAACAAACGCTCCACCATGAGCAACTACTTTTTCAACAACAAGAGAGAAACTACGAAAGAATTGTAAAGCAATATGAGGAGTGGGAAAAAACTCAGTTTCAATTAAAACAAAAGCAAGCTCATTTAGCTAAGTTGTTGAAGATTGATGAGCATGCATCATCAGAAGCACTTTTAGAAGCGTTTGAGTTGTTGCAACAACTTCAGCATATTATCCTTGAAAAGAACAAACTTATCGCTGAAGAAAATTTAATAAAACAGGAATTGTTAAAGTATGAACAAATGGTTGACGAGATCATAAAGGCTTGTGATATTGATGGAAACTCCATTGAACAAGCAGTTTATGAGTTGTCTAAGCAGTTGAGCATAGAAGGCACAAAGAAGGAAAAACAAAAACAGTTATTAGAGAAAAGAAGAGAGTTAGATGAAGAACTTCGTGAATATGTTCAAAGCACTACATTTTTAAAACAGCAAAAAGAAGATTTTATCGAACGTAGTGGATGTGAAACAGAAGATGAGTTCCGCAAACAAGCAAAACTGCATGAACAACGAGAGGCAGTACGAAAGCAAAAGCAATGGATTGATAAACAGTTAGCTACAGAAAAAGACATTGATATTGACACACTTTCCAACACAAAAATTGACGATATTGAGGTAAGGTTACAAGAGGTAGAGGAGGAAATAAACGTACTTGAAGCAAGTGAAAGGAAACTCCAACAAGAACAATCCAGCACTCTCATTAAATTAGAAGAGATGGAACAGAGTGGAACGTACTCAAAACTAAGACATTCTTTTGAAAATAAAAAGGCTATTGTTAAAGAGGAAGCAGAAAAATGGATTGTTAGAGCACTTGCTAAAGATTTGCTACACAAAACAGTTCAGAGGCACAGAGAAGAAAAATTACCTGAGTTAATGACATCAATAGCTTACTTTTTTACAAGACTTACATCTAGCATGTATCACAATGTCTATTTACCAAATGATAAGCAGTCGTTTATCGTGGAGCGACATGATGGAACAAAGTTTTTTGCAGAAGAGCTAAGTCAAGCAACCTCGGAACAACTGTATTTATCGATACGACTAGCGATTATAAAAAATATAAACAAGCAAGTGAATTTGCCAATTATTATGGATGATAGCTTTGTTCATTTTGATCATCGCAGAACATCAAACACCATTTCTTTATTAAATGAACTTAAAGAAGAGAATCAAGTGATTTATTTTACATGCCACGAGCATATGGCAAATTCCTATCAGTCTCAGAATATGGTTAACCTATCACAAATAAATGTTAGTTAGTTTGGTTTAAATGAAAGTGTATGGCAGCCGAAAGAATAAAGGAACTATGCTATACTAGCGATACGTATATAAAATGTTGATGTTTAAAAAGAAGCATGGCGATTACAACAATGCCTAAAACGTAAGAAGTAAAAAAAGATGATCCAACCGAGAGGAGCTTTATAAATGGGAAAAGGGATTTTGCATTATGACGTTGGAGAACAAGTTGAAGTACACCTACTAATCAAAACTTCCACTAAAGGAATTGCAAGCAATGGTAAAGCTTTTTTAACGTTAATTTTACAAGACACATCAGGGGAAATAGAAGCAAAGCTTTGGGATGCATCACAGGATGATGAAGTCCTCTATTCCCCGCAAAGCATTGTCAAAGTATTAGGAGATATTCATCATTATCGTGGACGAAATCAGTTGAAAATTCGCAAGATCCGTCCGAAGCATGACGAAGAGCAGATTGAAATTTCAGATCTTCTCGAAACTGCTCCTATAGCAAAAGAAGTGATGAATGAGAAGATTACACAATACATTTTTGAAATGAAAAACTCAAATATCCAGCGTATTACTAGGTATTTATTGAAAAAGCACGGTGCTGCTTTTATTGAATATCCAGCAGCGACAAAAAACCACCACGAGTTTGTATCTGGTCTTGCCTATCATGTTGTTTCAATGCTTGATTTGGCAAAATCAATTGCTACTTTATATCCTAGTCTTGATACGGATCTTCTTTATGCAGGAGTTATTCTACATGATTTAGGAAAGGTGACTGAATTGTCTGGACCAATTAGCACAACTTATACAGTTGAAGGAAATCTTCTAGGTCATATATCCATTATGGTAAATGAAATTGCTAAAGCGGCTGAACACCTTCAAATCGAAGGGGAAGAAGTAGTAGTCCTACAGCACCTCGTTTTAAGTCATCATGGAAAGGCTGAATGGGGTAGTCCAAAACCACCTATGATTAAAGAAGCAGAAATTTTACATTATATTGATAATCTTGATGCAAAAATGAATATGATGGATCGTGCCCTTGAACGAGTTAAGCCAGGGGAATACACAGAAAGAGTATTTGCTCTTGATAACCGTTCCTTTTATAAGCCGACATTTCATAAATAAATAGGCATAAAAACGCTATTTCGTTCATATGCTCCTACAAAAGAGCTTGTTCAAGTGTACAAGTCTTTAAAAGGGGAGGAAGTATAATGTTCGTTATGCCTTGGTGGATTTATTTATGTATTATAGGGATTCTTGTAAGTGGATATATGGCATTTAAAACAGCACGACAAGATAAACAAATTGATGATACGTTCATTGAACAGGAGGGTCAAGTATATCTTGACCGTATTGAACAGGAACGTCAGAAAAAAAGAGATCTGTTAACACAGCAACAGGAGCTACAAGACGATCAAACAGCAAGCTAAGATATTGCTTGCTACAAACAAAGGCTCTCGTCAAAACGACGAGAGCCTTTAATTAGTGGAATTATTCTTTTGTTTCTTCTTCTTTTTCTGCTGGTTCTTCCGTTTCTGCTGCTTTAAAAGTATCCTTTAAGTCTTCATCCTTCACTTCTACATTTGATTCTTTAATTGCTTTGTCTAACGCATTTTGGATTGTATCAGGTTGTTGGATCTTTTGGTTGCGAACTTCTTCTTTTAAGGATTCTTTCATTTCTTCAAGTGGTTTCACTGTTTCTGTTACTTTGATGATGTGGAAACCATAATCTGACTTTACAGGTGCACTTACTTCACCTTCTTTTAATTTAAAGGCTGCATCCTGGAATTCTTGAACCATTGCACCTTCACCAAACCATCCAAGATCTCCACCGTTTTGAGCTGAACCAGGATCTGTAGAATATTCTTTTGCAAGATCTTCAAATGATTCACCCGCATCTAATTTTTCCTTCACTTCTTTTGCCGTTGCTTCATCTGCGACTAAAATATGGCTTGCTCTAATTTGACCTTCCAGTGTATCGTAGTAAGCCTTAATATCTTCATCTGTTACCTCAGCTTCAGCTTCGGCTGCTTTCTTTCTAAGCAGATCCACTTTGACCATTTGTTTTACAACATCTTCACCTTGAGTTTGGACAACACTTTCAAATTGAGCACCGTATTGTGTTTTTAAGTTATCAAATTCAGTTTGAACTTCTTCATCTGTTACTTCATATTTTTCACTTAATACTTTTTCATGAACGAGCTCTGTTAACACATCTGCACCGAAACGAGCCTTCATTGCATCGTAAAATTCGTCCTTCGTAATATTACCAGCTTTTGTTTCTACAACAACTTCAGAGTCAGCATTATTGTTGCAAGCACTTAGTGCAAGTATGCTAGTTGCTGCTGCTAATACAATTGCGATCTTTTTCATCTTTACTACAACTCCTAGTTATGAAATTTAAACAGTATCTAGCTTGCTATGTATTTTAGATAGTACAAGAAATACTATACCATAATGTGACAAGTTCAAAAAGTTTTTTCAGATTGGGAAATCCATGGGAGAATGGTTACCCTTATGTAGCTTCTCCAAATAAGAAGAAAGCTAAAATCATGTAATAAAGAAAACTCATTCTGCTTAAATGAAAATGTTAAGCACTAAAACATAACCTAAGCATGCCTAAAGAAAAAATAAGCTAATTCCTCAAATCTGGGCAAACGTCCAAACAAAAAGCCTGAATTTATATAGGATATAAGTGTAAAGAGAAAAGGAGGTAATTAGTTATGAGCTTTGGTTATTCAAATAGCTTTGCTTTAATCGTTGTGCTGTTCATTCTGTTAATTATCGTTGGAGCTTCTTACCTTTAATTAAAATGAGATGGCCTGAAAGACATAATCACAGGCAACGATCCAACCATTATGAACAAATATGACCTTTATGATAAAGAAAAAGATAAGGGAGGTACTTGTTATGAGCTTTGGTTTTTCAAATAATTTTGCTTTGATTGTAGTACTGTTCATTCTGTTAATCATCATTGGAGCTTCTTATCTTTAATTGACACTAATGAGATGTCTTAATAGACACTAAGATAAAAAATGAGGAAATTGGGCAAACGTCCAATCAACTCAAGTCAAATGACCATAGAATAAAGTATAAAAGATAAGGGAGGATTTCATTATGAGCTTTGGTTATTCAAATAACTTTGCTTTGATTGTAGTACTGTTCATTCTGTTAATCATCATTGGAGCTTCTTATCTTTAAATCTACAATGTCATTATAAGACATTAAGATAAAATTTGAAGGAATTGGGCAACAGTCCAATCACATGAGTACAAATGACCATATGATATAGGGAAGAGATAAAGGAGGTAATTAATTATGAGCCACGGTTTTACAGGAAACTTTGCTTTGATTGTAGTATTGTTCATCCTATTAATTATTATTGGAGCTTCTTACCTTTAATAAAGTCATATAAATAAAGATTATTTGTATCACCTTGAAAAGGGGGTGTAATAATGAGCGGTGCATATACAGGTGGATTCGCGTTAATCGTTGTATTGTTCATCTTGTTAATCATTGTTGGTGCAGCATGGTTATAAGATAAATCATTAAGAAAAGCTAACAGGGCGTCCCTGTTAGCTTTTTAACTTTTAGATATGTATGATTTTTGTATATTTCCATAATGGAATTTTGAGCCTCGAGGAAAATAAAGACATGCGTTTTTAAAACACTCATACATAACCGTTGCAGGAATGGAGCATGAGATCATTTTAACCGAGGCTACTAAGAAGATAAAACATATGAATTAGGTATACAGAATTTCAATATATGAAGAGATTAACAAAATGGTAATAAGAACATTTATTGTTCTAAAAACTTTTGTTTGGCGGTCTTCAGGAATCTCACGAACTAAGCATAAAGCATTTGTAAGCTTGTTTATATAAAACAAGATAAAGACTGCAAACAAGATAAAGAAGATTATCATTTTGAGATCCCCCTTCCCTCATTATACATATTAGATTACCAGACTATTGAAGAAAAAGATAGCATTTGACAACTATTACATTTCAAATATATGTAAAGATCACACTGCACAGGAAAGCCCTAGTAGAAAAGACAGGCCCATAGTTGCTCTTATTTTTATAGCCCTAAGTGCAAGCTTTATAACATATAAAAAAGTGACAAGCCAGAGCTTATCACTTTTTCTATTTATTTTGAACAAGAACTTCATAACCATCCTCAAATTCTTCGATAAAACATAGCTTAGGAGCAAAGAGTAGATGTTTTAAAAGGAGAAAATCCGGAACACAAAGTCCAATATGAAATGCCATTGCAATGCTAAAATAATGCATGTAGGTAGGCAAATATATACTCCCAAGTACAAAGAGAATGGAGAATGTGACAAAAGGTGTTAGGAGTGAAGCAATCATTTCATTTTTTTTCATTCCCTGACATGCTTTTAATTGAATTGTTGGGAATAAATAGAAAAGCTTAATCCTCGCTGAAACTCTGCAGCCACAAAGAACTAATGGAATCATGTGGAGCAGTTTATGAAAAGGAGGCATGCTAATTAATAACAAGACAAACATAAGGAAATGTCCGTCTTTGAGATGCACTTTTGAATAAAGAAGATTGATAGGTAAGTAGGTTAAAATAAACGAAAGAATCATCGTTAACAAAGATATTAATATGATTCTGTATAGTCCAATATCTTTTGTAAGATTGATGGTTTTCCAGCAGCTCATCGTCTCACCGTCCACATTTGCTAAATCTAATTACTACAATACTGTACGACGGTGCAAAGAAAAAATCAATATGGAATTTGGAATTGGATAGCTTTTAGATAAAAAGTATCAATTTAGATGTTGGTTCATACTTTCTGTTTAATTTCAATAACAAAAGTATTCGTTAAAACTTTCTTAAAATTCGCTAATACTATAAAATAAAGGACAATAATGTATGTACGAGAAAGAGGGTAACAAATGGATTCTATAGAGAAGCGTTTGGAGACATTGGAATATTATCAAACGTTATTCATTAAAATGCTGGAGCCGGAAAAATTTCCTTTTTATCATATGGTGATGAGTAAAGGATTATCTAAGGAAGAAATTGAAGAAATTCATGCAATATGCCATGAGCTTAGTGCGAACCATAATGAACAAAAAGCGCAAGGGTTAGTGATCTTTACAGACCTCCTTACGCAATTTGCCGGCCAATTAAATGCAAAGCTGGATTTATATGAAACAATCCGTGCTTTGCATAAGCAAAAATTATACAGACCTCTTATGGATGATTTTTTGGAATTAATGTAGTGATCGTTCATTAAGTTGATGAAATTAATTGTTCAGACTTAGACTCTTTTTCTTTTCCTGGGGTATCATTGAATGCATCCTCTATGCTGTGGAATGACTGTTCAAAGATCTCCATAAAGTCTTCGCCGTAGATGTTACGAATAATACACATCATTTCCATCATTTCTGGAAACTTCCCATATAAATTTTGAAGTGGTAAAGCACCTTTTAATACAGAGTTTCTGTCTGGACTAAAGTCTTCTAAAAGCTTTGAAAGTATTTCCTCACCTTGTTTTGTTAGTTTAATATACGTGTTGCGCTTGTCATTGGCTTTTTTGGAAAACTCTAAGTAACCTCTTTCCTCAAGTTTCTTTGAGAAGTTAAAGGCAGTAGATACATGCATAACTCCGAATTTAGCAATCTCTGAAATTGAAGCTCCGTTTAAATGATCGGCAATCCATAAAATATGGTGCTCGTTAATATTTAAATCGTATGGCTTTATCCATTGTTGCCAATCCTTTTCAATTGTTTTCCAAAGTGCTTTACTAAGCTGTGCAACGCGTTGACTAAATAACAAGGCTTCTTTTACTGTAAATTCCCTTTCATTATGTTTCATCAGCCGTCACCCCTGATCTCCCTATTATTATTCTCTATTATGCCAATAAAATAAAGATTAATAAAGATATAAATTTACGAAATTTTTAAAAATTTTTGTAAACCCTTTAATATCAATGGTTTAGGAATAAAAAAAAGTGTGAAGACAATGCTTGTCCATCACACTTTTTGATGAAATAGAAAAATAATTCATATCCTAAGAGGATTTATTTTACTTCAAGGTTTGTTCGAGATTTTTAATTTTCATGTCAATTTCTTCAATTTCTTTCATCAAGTCATTTTTATGTGGTTCAATTTCTTGCTGAAATTGTTCGACTGTTTTTTTAAAGTCAGAGGATACCTCTTTCATGACTACTGAGCCATCCTTTACCGTTTTGATGAGTTGTTCTTTCAATGCTTTGCTTTCATTTTTAAGTTGGTGTAAAAGATCTTCGAGTTGCTTTCGATTTAAGTTTAATTGTCCGCGTAATTCTTTTCCTGAAGAAGGAGTTGAAAGTAATGTGGCAATGCTGCCGATCACTCCTCCAACAACGAGACCAAATAGTAAAGAATTTTTATTTGCCATTCTTATCCCTCCATATTTTATGTAGATCATTAAAACACTCGTACAACCTCTTATCAACATACCCAAAGGTGTCTTCATTAAACATTATACATAGATACAGAAAAGTTAGCATAAATATTTAGAAAGTCCTTCATTACTTCCTACTATTGTCCACTTCGGTTCGTGCTTCGATGGACAGGTTTTCGTAAATTTAGGTTCTTTTGAGATTTTGCTTCAAGGAGGCAAAACCAACATAAGATGTCACCAAACCAATTTCAAAAATGCATCAAGATTGAAGGGAGGATGAGCATGTCAGGTGTTATCTTTTTATTTTTTGTCATAAGCTTATTACTATTTATTGGTGCTTTTCATTATTTTAAACTTCTACAACAATCAACATCTTATCCACCTAAAAAAGTAGTCAAACAAAAGGTGTCTGTACTTGCTACTGGAGGAGTCATCATGCTGGTAATTGGTGTTATTTTAATGTTTTTTAATCAGTAATGGAGATCCGGGTGAAAGGTGACTTAGATCTGCGTACTTAAAATAATGAAAGAAAAACCCCGATCAAATGTGATCGGGGTTTTTCTTTATACGTTCTTAAGCAACTGTTAAGTTTTTTGAGCGTTTGAAAATACTTTGAACAATTGGCAGGATAATAATCATGGCTGCTCCATTAAATAAAGTGGCAGGAAGAACAACAGTTAGAAATAATGTTGTAAATGCGACACCACCTGGTAATCCAACAATTAATAAGGCAGCAGTTAAAAAGATTGTTCCTGAAACAATTGTACCAATAACAGCGAGTACAGTAGCTGTGGCAACTTTATGGGCAATTTTCTTTACAACTAAGAATAAGCCGTAAAATACAAATGCTGTAATGATTTTGTCAATGATGTTTGGTAGAAACCCACCAGGGAATGTTGATGTTAACGCAGATAAAAATCCAGTTACGATACCGAGTAAAGTAACATTTTTCATACTAGGAAACATAATGATTCCAATAAACATCATCAATAGAATCATGTCAGGCTTCATTCCATTGTAGAATGGAGGCATCACCATATGCAAAACAGCCCCAATTGCCGCAAATAAAGATAAAATAACTAATACTCTCGTGTTCATTTTCTCATCTCTCCTCTTCTAATCTCATAAACTAATCTCCCCAATAGTGAACTCATTTCCTATTGCGAGAGCTTATCGTTATTATAGCAACAATTACTTATTCCGTACAGATTTTTTCTTTGAGTGTTACTACCAAAAAAAGGGGCTGTCACCCTAATTAGGAACAGCCCCTTACATCTTATTAACTGTTTTGATTTTTAAATTCTGTCATGAATTTTGCTAATGCTTCACATGCTTCCTTAGGAACAGCATTGTAAGTTGAAGCACGGCATCCACCTACAGAGCGATGACCTGCAAGGCCTATAAATTGACGCTCTTTTGCTTCCTGAAGGAATTTTTTTGTAAGTTCCTCATTTTGAAGTGTGAAGGTAATATTCATTAAAGAACGGCTGTCTTTTTCAGCATGTCCTTTATAAAATCCATTACTTTCATCAATCGCAGAGTAGATGTAGCCAGCTTTTTCTTCATTGATTTGTTGAATCTGTTTTACTCCACCTTGTTCTTTTACCCACTCGAGTACTAAAGAAAGCATGTAAATAGCAAAGGTAGGAGGTGTGTTATATAATGAATTATTTTTAGAATGAGTTGAATATTTTAAGATCGTTGGAACGTCTTCGTTTGCTGTTTCTAGAAACTCTTTCTTCACAATAACAACAGTTACCCCAGACGGTCCAAGGTTTTTCTGAGCTCCTGCATAAATAAGATCAAATTTCTCTACATCAATTTCAGTGCAAAGAATATCGCTAGACATATCAGCGATTAAAGGAATAGGGCTCTCAGGATATTCCTTCCACTGAGTACCAAAAATCGTATTGTTTGATGTGATGTGAAGATAAGCACCATTTTCAACGTCATTTAATGAATAATTGGTTGGGATGTGTGTGTAATTCTCATCTTTACTTGAAGCTAAAATACGAGTTTCTCCAAATGTTTTTGCTTCTTTTAGTGCTTTTTCTGACCATGAGCCAGTTGTAATAAAATGAGCTGTTTGACCTGATTTTAGGAAGTTCATTGGAATCATAGTGAACTGTAGGCTTGCTCCACCTTGTAGGAAAAGGACTTCGTAATTGTCAGGAATTCCTAGAAGCTCTCTTAATAATGAATTTGCACGATTATGCACTTCTTCATAGTCTTTACTACGGTGACTAAGCTCCATAACAGACATACCTGTGTTATTAAAATTCACTAATTCTTTTTGTGCGCGCTCTAGCACGGGTAACGGAATTGCCGCTGGTCCAGCATTAAAATTATATGCTCTCAATGTATTGCCCTCCTTGATATGAACGTAAAATAATACTCATATCCTATCATGAATAGAGAAGGAAATGTAGACTGAAAATTTTCATCTTTGTGAATGTTGGTGCAGAAAACGTTTACATTTCCTTCGAAAAACATTTCTTAATGACTTAGTGTTTGATAAACTACTAAAATAGTAAAAAAAATCACATTCTATTCTTTCATGGAAGTTTATATTTGTATAAACATTTCAAATACTAAAATGATACAATGAGTAACTGCACACAAAAAGGAGGTTTTCATGACTCTAAGAAAAAAGCTACTAATTGCTTCAATCAGTATTATTTCTATATTTATGTTAATGATCGTTCTATTGGTTGGAATAATCACGAGTCGAATTCATCAAATATACGAGCAAGAGCAGGTTATAACGCAAGTTAACCAAACACGTAACTTATTAAATAATGAACTAAAATCTTTGGATCGTTTTAATTTAGATTATGCTGCATGGGATGATACCTCTTCTTTTGTTGAAAACAAAAATGATCTTTATATTCAGTCGAATCTTACCTCTGAGACATTTCTACAAAACAAAATTGATCATATGATCTTCTTAAATAAAAGGGGACAGATTGTTCTTGTTAGACAAATTGATTCTGAAGGAAAACTTGTTAAAGATTATATTGATAGCAATTGGCTAGATAGATATAAACTTAAAAAAGTTCTTCATACAAATGAAAAGATAAACGGTTTAATTAAAACTCCTGAAGGAATCATGCTATTATCCGCTCGCCCGATCTTAAACAGTCAATATGAAGGACCTTCAAATGGAACACTTATTTTTACTAGAAAGTTAGATCAAGAACTTGTTAGTGAATTAGGCAATATCATTGAGCTTGATCTTTCTTTTTTTCAAGACGCACCTAAGAAATTGTCTAAACAAGAGATGGAGCAATTAGAAAATGAAAATTTATATATTGACGAGGTAAGTGATACTACAATAGCAGGCTACAGTGTTCTAACGGATCTGAAAGGTGATCCACTTTCTTATATTGAAGTGAAAAGTGAAAGAACCATTTATAAAAATGGTAGGATGTTAATTCTATTAAATCTACTTTCATTTCTAGCCCTTGTAACAATTATTTGTACTGTACTTTATTTTACTTTTGATAAGATATTCGTTTCGCGAATCTTATCGTTAAAGCAAAGTATTGCCAACATTCGTTCCTACAACAATAATGGAAATAGCGTTGGTAGTCACGGTGATGATGAGATTGGCCACTTAGCAATGCAAATAAACGATATGCTTACAACACTTGAAAAATATAATAACAAATGGAAGAAAAGAGCAAATTTTGATTCCCTTACTAATCTCCCTAACAGAGGATATCTAACAAAAAAAATGAATGATTTAATTTCAGCTGAAGAAGAATTTGCTGTATTTTTTATGGATTTAGATGGTTTTAAGGAAGTGAATGATTCTTATGGTCATGAAACAGGTGATAGTTTATTACAGCTTGTAGCTGAACGGCTTAAACATATCGTTCGTGAGGGTGACACAGTATCAAGGCTTGGTGGAGATGAATTCGTTTTGCTTGTAAATATGAAGAGGGACGAAGATCAATTAAGAATATTAGCTGACAGAGTGATCAAGAAACTGAATGAACCTTATAAAATCAATAAGATTGTGATCACTGTATCGGCAAGTATTGGGATAGCACAATCGCCTAAACATGGGACAGATTATCATTCCCTTATTAAGATGGCAGATGAAGCCATGTATATAGCAAAGAAGGCAGGAAAAAACAATTTTCATTTATTGTCTTGAAAAAACAAAAGGGCCGTCATGGCCCTTTTATTTAATTCCTTCTTTAATTGTGTTTGCAATTTCTTGGAGATCTTCTGGTGTATACTGATCTGCATGTGACTTCCATACAGCACCAAATCCGTCTCCCTTGCCGTATCTTGGCAGAATATGCATATGATAATGAAAAACAGATTGTCCGGCCTTTTCTCCATTATTGTTAAGTAAATTTAGGCCAACAGGCTGAAATTGCTCTTTTATGGAGTTGGCAATTTGAGGAACAACCTCAAATAATTTACTCGCAATTTCAGGTGTTAATTCATAAATGTTTTCTCTATGTACTTTTGGAACAACCAGCGTATGTCCTTTCGTTACCTGGCTAATGTCTAGAAAGGCAATCACATGTTCATTTTCAAATACTTTTGCACTTGGAATTTCTCCCTTAACAATTTTACAAAAAATACAGTCACTCATTTTTTTCACTTCCTTCAAAAAAATTCTTATTCAACAGCTTTCAACATTATTTGTAAAGCAAGTATGTTATGTTTAACTACTAGAAATCCATCTCATTTTCGAAACAACTATATTTTACCATAAGAGAAAAGAAAAAGAACAGAGTGAAACGAATGTTCACCCTGTTCCCGAGGAAGGAAAAAAACTCATATTATGGGAAAATGTCTTTGATAAACACCTCATTTAACATTTAGATTTAAATGCTATCTGATGTGTGAAGACCATTGTTCAATGCAATCATCCCCTTGTTACTAAATAAACGTTCTAACATTTCGGAAACTGTATTTTGACAAACACCTCATTTATAAAATGATGCTATACAGAGCGTTTATTTCAGAAAATAGCGGCCCGTAGACACCTCATTTCGTGAGTGTTCAATCATCAATGGGTAAAAACAATATAATTGTCTTTGACAAACACCTCATTTAACATTTATTTAAATGCTATTTGATGTGTAGTGACCATTGTTCAATACAATCATCCCCTTGTTAGTTGTTTATATAACATAACAAAAAGTGGAATTGTCTTTGACAAACACCTCATTTACAAAATGATGTTACATTCAGGCATCTAATTCAACAGAATAGCGGCCCGTAAACACCTCATTTCGCGAGTGTTTTTTCAATGGTTAAGCAATGATCCCTTGAGTTAAAAGAAATTGTCTGGGACAAACACCTCATTTAAAGGTTTTTGTTTGAACAATTAACCCTTCCTCACTAATTATGATGTCCCGTAATTACAGGATTATGCGAAAAAGTTTTCTAAGTTTAGGCAAGTGATTTAAATTTTGATACTATAAAAAGAAGGTAGCGAAAAAAGTCTTTAATTTTTTCCTGCAAAACTAAATGGACAAATTAAAAAGTAAAAGGAGAAACGTGATCATGACGCTTCTAAAGGTTGAACATTTAACAGGCGGGTATACTCGAAAACCTGTCTTAAAGGATATTTCATTTGAGGTGGAAAAAGGCAATATTGTTGGTCTAATCGGTCTAAATGGTGCAGGTAAAAGTACAACAATCAAGCATATTATTGGAACAATGGAAGCTCATAAAGGACAAGTCTCCATTAATGGGAATACCTTTGCTTTAGATTCTGCAGCCTATCGTTCACAATTTAGCTTTATACCAGAAACACCGATTTTATATGATGAGTTAACACTATATGAACATTTAGAGCTAACAGCGATGGCATATGGAATTGATAAGGACACTTTCGAAAAACGACTTCAGCCGTTATTAAAGGAATTTCGGATGGAGAAGAGGTTGAAGTGGTTTCCAGCTCACTTCTCAAAGGGTATGAAGCAAAAGGTCATGATAATGTGTGCCTTCTTAGTTGAACCTGAGCTTTATATTATTGATGAGCCTTTTGTTGGTTTAGACCCATTAGCTATAAATTCATTATTGGAAATGATGGATCAAGCGAAAAAACAAGGCTCAGGTATTCTTATGTCAACACACATACTAGCAACAGCGGAAAGATATTGTGATTCTTTTATTATTTTACATAACGGAGAAGTTCGCGCAAAAGGAACATTACTTCAATTAAGGGAACAGTTTGGGATGAGAGACGCGACTTTAGATGATCTTTATATTCAGTTAACAAAGGAAGATCAAGATGAAGAGCGTTAATGAGATATGGCAAACACGAGTAAATCAACATATAAATGAAACTAGAATGTACTTGAAGTATATGTTAAATGACCACCTTCTTTTTGTTTTTATTTTTTTAGGAGCAGGTGGAGCTTTAACTTATCAAAGATGGCTTGAAACATTATCTCCTGATTTTCCGGCTATCGTAATTATGACATTCACCTTTGCGTTTATCGTCATAACGTCAAGTGTTCGAACATTGTTGAAAGAAGCTGACATTGTTTTTTTACTACCGATGGAATTTAAACTAAGAGGTTATTTTCAAAAAGCTTTTAGATACAGTTTTATTACACAAAGCTTTTTCATTATTGTTCCTTTAATTTTATTTACACCCTTGTATTTTAAAGTAACAGATGCAAACGGAAGGACTCTTCTTATTTGTTTGGGGCTTTTACTACTGGTAAAGTTTTGGAACTTAAGGGTAAGTTGGGCGATGAGCTTTTATACAGAAGCTTCAGCAAAATGGAGTGATCTGATTGTTCGATTTGTTTTAAATGTATCTGTGATTTATTTTATTTTCTCACAAGATTTCCTTTTCTTAATTGTTCTGTTTGTTATTATGACAGGTTATGTTTTGTATTTTTCAAACAATGTAAAACAGAAGGCATTAAAATGGGAGCAACTTATTAAAAGAGAAGAAGGAAAGAAGCAATCTTTTTATAAGCTTGCAAACTTATTTACAGATGTGCCTAAGCTTAAGAAACAGGCAAAGCGTCGTGCGTATCTCGATTGGATGGTCAAGCAAGTAAAGTATCATCAGGAAAATGTATATGAGTATTTGTATGTGCGTGCATTAATTCGATCAGGCGACTATTTGGGCATTATTGTTCGGCTAACTATCATCGGAAGCATAATCTTGTCATTCTTAAATGAACAGTTAACAGGCTACATCGTTGTATCCATTTTATTTATTTTTTTAACCGGCATTCAGATCATGAGTTTATATAAACATTTTGAATTATTAGAGTTGACTAACTTATATCCAAATGCTGAAAAGAAAAGATTAACAAGCTTCTTGAAAATAATGTTTACAGTCTTTTTGGTACAAACGGTGATTTATTCACTCATCACATTACTATTTGCAAATGTATCTATTTTTGGTGGAACCTTTATTGTAACAGCTTTATTTTCCTATCTTTTTGTTTTTATTTATATGAAAAATAGAATAAAGAAGAGTGAAAAGGATGTATAGGTATGAGCTATGAATTACGAGCTGCTGAAGAAGCAAGAATGTGGAAACAGAAGCTATTGAGAAAAGCATCGTTTTGGGAACGTTCATCTAAAAAAGCACAAAACAAAATGAACGGAATGATACCAGAAAAAGTACACCATACTGTTACCGAGAGTATTAAAAAGATGATCGAGGCAACATTACTAGGATCTAATATCACAACATTTCCTAAAAATGTTGAGGACCTAACATTTGAGCAACGAGAAAATTTGGTGAGAAAATCAATTGGAATGTACAAAAAAACAGCTGCAATTGAAGGGGCTTCAACCGGAGCAGGTGGTCTTCTTTTAGGCTTAGCAGATTTTCCGTTATTTCTTAGTATTAAAATGAAGTTCCTTTTTGAAGTTGCAAACCATTATGGATACAGTACGAAGGAATATGAGGAAAGATTATTTTTGCTTTATGTGTTTCAACTAGCCTTCTCTAGTGAAACACATAAAGAAGAAACTCTTACAATCATTGAAAATTGGGAAACAAAAAAACTAGAAATCAAAGACTTAGATTGGCGTATCTTTCAACAAGAATATCGTGACTATATAGACCTTGTAAAACTAATGCAAATCATTCCAGGAATCGGCGCTGTTGTAGGTGGTGTAGCAAATTATCACCTTGTACAACAGCTTGGGGAATGTGCGATGAATAGTTATCGGTTGAGGGTGTTTTGAAGTGCCTGTCACTTCCCGAAGTTTGTCGAATGACTTTCATAGCACAGGACATGAATTGAAACAGTAAAAAGGCAGGGCTAATCATAGTAACAGGTTCTGTTTTGAAGTACAAAATACAAATTAACATTGCTTTTCGTATAGTCATTCGGACTATGCTTAAAAAGCATTTTGACAAGTAAATCAGTAAAGAAAAATGCTTGGAAACATATATGCTCTAAGCATTTTTTATACCAAGATAAGTACCCGTTTCCAACTCTTCAAGAATCGCAAGGAAATAAGCTACTAATAAGCGGAGAAATTCCCCTTATTGAGGAAATAACATGAAAAATAGATTAAATAGACGGAAAGATTCCGCCTATTTAATCGAAAAAGACGAAAATGGTCCATTTTACATTACTTAACCGGAAAAATTCCGCTTATATCTCCAAATTGATTTCCACTCTTCATTCTAACCGGAAAAACTCCGCTTATTTATAAACTATTGGTTACTCAATTAAGGATAATCTGCTTTATTTATCCACCTCTCAGACCTTCATCCCCCCCTGGTAGTTAAAATCATTTTTAGCACACCATTTGGAATAGCAATGAGCTTGCGAATTTTATTGCTGACAAATACTTATGTCACCATGTTAAAAGTGGTTCGGAATTCTGGGCCTAGTTACCTTCCATTTAATTAAACCCCATATATATCAATAAAAATAAGCAGTCATATTCAGTAGAGAATGGGACTGCTTATTAGTTTGCTAATTTAGTTTTTGTATTCGGAAACCGAACCCGTTATAATCATAGCTTCTGCCTTTTGTTTATTACTTTCATTGCTTTATGGCTGATGAATGTTTGACGTGATCGATTTGGTATTGAATAGCAGCTTTACATAGTGTTTTAGCAGCAATAAGTAAAGCTTTTTCATCAATATCAAATTTAGGATGGTGATGAGGGTAAGCTTCATCTGCAGTCACGGGCTTTGCTCCAGTGAAGAAAAAAGTCCCTTTCACATTTTGTAGATAGTAGGCAAAATCCTCTCCACCCATTTGAAGTGGGCTTTCCTCAACTTCATAAACACCAGGTACGCTAGGTGCAATTTGTTTTAAAAACTCTGTTTCGTTCTCATGATTAACAACAGCAGGGTATCCTCTGAAAAATTCATATTCATAATCTGCATCGCTCATGAGACAGGTTCCTTTCACAACCCGTTCAATCTCATGTTCAATTTGTGTACGAACTTCTTCATCAAAGGTCCGTGCTGTGCCAATAAGCATGGCTGAATTTGCAATAATGTTAAAGGCGTTTTCCGCTACAAATGAACCAACCGTTACAACGGCTGATTGAATAGGGTCCACTTTACGACTTACAATCTGTTGTAAACTGGTTACCACTTGAGACCCTATTAATATGGCATCTTTTGTTTTATGAGGTTGTGCACCGTGTCCGCCTTTTCCACGAATAGTAATTTCAAAGCGGTCTGCAGCGGCCATTAATGGACCTACACGATACTGAATTTTACCGACAGGTTCAGTAGCCCATAAATGTGTACCAAAGATTACATCAACATCGTCTAAGCAACCGTCTTGAATCATTGATTTTGCTCCACCTGGTGCGTATTCTTCTGCATGTTGGTGAATAAGGACAATGTTTCCGTTAAGCTGATGTCGATTTTCATGAAGAGTTTTTGCTAACACAAGTAATGTTGCTGTGTGCCCATCATGTCCACATGCGTGCATCACACCAGGAACAGTTGATTTGTATTCAACATCTTTTTCATCTTGAATTGGCAGGGCGTCAAAATCGGCTCTTAGTGCAACAGTAGGACCAGGGAGGTCACCTTTAATTGTTGCAACAACACCGTTACCACCAACATTCCCACGTACGTTAACACCAAGTTTTTTATAATAATTTAAAATATATGCAGCTGTTTTTTCTTCTTTAAAAGAAAGCTCTGGATGCATATGTAAATATCTGCGAATGGTAACCATTTCCGAAAAATAACTGTCTAGAGTAGACCAGAGATGATCAAGCATCGTATTCCCCCTATCATATTGATTTTAAGTATCTACGAGTTTCTACATATAAAAAGCCATGTAAAATCATATGTTTACAATGTGAAATGTATTAAAATAGATTCGTATTAATATTAGATAGATTGTATTGAAAAATTTTGAAAATTTCAAGAAAATAATTTGGAGAGGAGGGATAATAGTGAAAACAAAAAATATAGTTATTTTATTAACGGTGTTATTTATAGGATTAATTGCTTTAGTGATGTTGAATGCTACAAATAAATTCGAAACGATAATTGGAGAAACGTTATATTCTTTTCATGATCATCGTCTAGCAACAATATTTGAAGCTATAGGAATGCTTGGGTCAACTATCGGAATTATTGTGACATTATTCATTTTTATGATCGTATTTGCCATTGTGGAAAAAGGTTTTATAACTTCTTCGCTTCTATTTGTTGCTGTTCTATTTGGAAATTTTTTAAATAAAGCATTAAAGGCTGTTATTGGGAGAGAGCGTCCAACATTTCCCCAACATATTGAAGATGGATATAGCTTTCCTAGTGGTCATGTTATGGTTGGACTTCTTCTGTTTGGAACAATCGCTTATAAACTATTGAAAAAAACAAATGATCAAAAAATGAAACAAACCATTTTAGTTTGTACAAGTTTAATAGTCGTTGTTATTGGGATGAGCCGACTGTTGGAAGGAGAGCATTTTTTAACAGATGTAATTGGCGGAATGATTGCTGGTTCCCTTTTGCTAATTGGGATTATACATTTAGATGTTTATTTACATAAAATAATCAGCCGAAGAAAAGTAAAAAGTGACCTTTCTATTTAAAAGTAAGTTAATAAATAAGAAACCAACTCCTGCGCTTCATTGAGTTGGTTTTTTTATTTATTGAACAGGAGAACCTGGTGGGTAATAATAAGGCGGAATTTTAATCCAACCACGCTTACGCATTAACGTTTTTAATGTTGTTCCAAAAGCTACCCATTCTGTATAGAAGTTTAACCAAAGTAAACCAATATCGTTACGGATAGCATCAGCTTGGCCTTTCGCACATGCTTGCATACACAGGACTAATTTAAATGAAATCCCATTTGAAATCTCATCATCTGTTAGTTTTACACCTAAAGGAACTTCCTTAGGGTTTGACTCTGGTTTCGCAGACGTAACATCTGGTAAAGGCACACCCTCTTTTTTCATAAAGTCACTTAACCTTTTTACCTGAGATTCACACAATTTGACCGCATCAACGAGCATTTCTCTTACCTCATCATCTGAGGTTGTGTTTAATCCAACTTCTTCATATCTTATGAACTCTTCCACCATCGTTACATACTTCCAAAGGTCACCAACCTCAATAACATGGAGAGGAGAGTGCGGTTCATCTACTTTATCTATTGTTGTTTTTAATGTATTCCATACAGCTTCAAATGGATTAGGCAACTTCTTCACCTCCTATTGTTTCTTAGTATGACTTTATTTTTTACAAAAGATGTAAAAGAAATTGATGTTTTAGTAGCTTCTTTTCTACGGTAGTTATTTAAAGGAATAAACTTATTGCATCTAGAATATTAGATAGACAGAACTAAAAACGAGGGGAGAAAGACAATGAAGTATAAAACACTAGGGAAAAGTGGCTTATTAGTTTCAGAGCTATGCTTAGGCGCCATGACATTTGGAAAAGAAGTAACAGAAGCGGATTCTATTCGTATGATTCACAACTTTCTTGATCAGGGTGGTAACTTTGTTGATACAGCAGATGTTTATGTTGGTGGAGAATCAGAAAAAATTGTTGGTAAAGCCATCAAAGATCGCCGTTCCGAGGTTGTTTTAGCTACAAAAGTTAGAATGCGAGTAGGTCCACATCCTAATGACTTTGGATATTCTAGACGGAGAATTCTAGAAGGGGTAGAGCAAAGTTTAAAAAGGTTAGATACGGATTATATTGACCTTTATCAACTTCATGTTTGGGATAATATAACACCTATTGAGGAAACAATAAGAACACTTGATGATCTTATTAGTTCAGGTAAGGTAAGATACATAGGATGTTCAAACTTCCTTGCGTGGCAGATGATGAAAGCTTTGTCATATAGTGATTTTCATAATATGGCTAGGTTCATTTCCATTCAACCTCAGTATAGTTTAATCAACCGTGAAATGGATCGTGAAATTTTACCTCTTTGTAAAGAAGAAAATGTTGGGGTAATTCCGTGGGCACCGATTGGTGGAGGATTTTTAACAGGAAAATATAAACAAGGTGAATCTCCTACAACAGGACGGCTCTCTAAAGGTGTGGGTGAGTCTAGCTGGGAGAACCGAAATAATGAAAAGAACTTTAAGATTTTACAAACAATCGAGAAGATCGCTCAAGCAGTTGATAAAACACCTGCACAGGTTTCTCTAAGGTGGCTTCTACAAAAAGAAGAGATTACATCACCAATCTTTGGTGCCAGCAGCCTGGAGCAATTTAATGAAAATATGGGAAGTGTTGATTGGGAGTTAACAGCTGAACAATGGAATCAACTTGATGAGATAAGTAAGCTTCCTAGCGAATATCCGACAAGATTTCTTGAGAAATTCCAAAGATAATCACATAAAGATCCTGTTAAACAGTTCTGTTTACAGGATCTTTTTTGTCGTTTACTTTTGAGGTTTGAGTCTACAATAAAAACATAGCTACAATAGTTGTTATGACTAAACCAATTGAGACTGGAAGAAGATTTCGGCGAGCTAATTCAAACGGATCGACTCCACAAATCGCAGCTGCTGGAATAAGTGCCCATGGAATAATCGTTCCGCCTCCAACCCAGATAGCTGTTACTTGACCCAATGCTGTTAATGTAGCAGTACTGACTCCAATAGCTGTTGAAAACAGTTGTGCAATTGATCCAGCGAGAGATATACCCGAAAAGCCTGAACCATCTAGTCCTGTTAATATCCCTACACCTGTTAGTGTGACAGCTCCAACTTCCGGTGTTAAAGGAACAATATGTGCAAGAGCAATACCTAAATCATTTACGATTCCTTCAGAGGTTTCAGGAAGATAATGACCGACAATGTCGTAATATCCCGCATCACCTAAATAAAAAAATGCAGCGATAGGAATGACTGGCCCGAACACTTTAAAACCAAATTGAAAGCCCTCAATTAAATAATTTGTTGACTCCTCAAGTCCCTTTTTCTTATGAGCTAAACAGGTTGTGAGAATTAAAATAAGTAAGGATGTTCCACCAATTAATGCCGTGGCATCTCCACCTTGTAGATTTAATGTAATCATTAAAATAACATCAATTACAAAAATGACTGGAATGATAATAGCAAGCCATTTTTTTGTGGCTGCTGATAACAAGCTGTGGTCTGTGTCTTCAATAGGAGATGATGTTGAAACAGTTGGAAAATCTTTACCTAGTTTTATATCTCTTTTTAAAAGAAAAAAAGCAGAGATTGTCGTTACAAGTCCCATTGTAATGACAAGGGGAATACTTGCTTCAATCACATCCCCAACTGGAATTCCCGCTGCATCAGCAGTAAGTTTAGGAGCTGCCTGAATAATGAAGTCCCCGGAAAGAGCAATACCATGCCCGAACAAATTAATAGCTATTGCTACACCAAGTGCAGGCAATCCGGCCCGAATGGCAACGGGTAACAATACAGCACCTATTAGTGCAACTGCTGGTGAAGGCCAAAAGAAGAAGGAAATTATCATCATTAAAATTCCAATCGTCCAAAAGGCAGTTGTTGGATTTTTAATGATTTTTGAGAATGGTAAAATCATTACTTCATTAATGCCTGATATGGTCAAAATCTTACTCATTGCGACAATAATTGAAATAACGAGTATTGTTGGTAAAAGCTGTGTAATTGCAAAGGTAAAGCTATTAAAAAGACTTGTTATAGAATCACTAACAGAGAGTGTTGAAAAAGCAGCTAATGAAAGTATTCCTACTATACAAACAATCGTTGTATCACGTCGGAAAAGCATAAAACCGATGATTCCAACTATAAACAGTAGGTAAACCCAGTGAATGAGTGTTATTTCTATCCCATTATGATCACTCCTCAGCAAAAGCCTAAATGGTTTTCTTTACACCTTATGAGGAATGAGGATAAGATGTGAGGAAGGAATGAAGGGAAGAATACTATATGTAATTGTTAGTAGATGTAGAAATTTAGCATCATACTGTGTAGAAATAAGATGTCATTTCCAAGGAAATATTGTCTAAATGACAGAGAAACTGAATAGGTAATAAGACAGGAGGCTGACCTGTTACTATTGGTCAGCCTCCTTGAATAGTTATTCGTCGTTTTTAACAATGGAATAAGTCGTTACATATGACGGGCGAGGGAAAATGGATTTTCGGTCAATACCTTCTTCTGAACCTCTTTTTTTATGTGCGTGCTCGTATGCTTTGGAGTTCTGCCAATCCTTAAAGTGTTTCTCACTTTCCCATAATGTTAAGATAATATAAGTATCACTGCTTTTTGGTCGCAGCACACGAATAGCTGAGAAGCCTGGCTCATTTTCGATCATCCGAGCTCTTTCACTGAACCGTTTTTCGAATAGTGGCCTTCCTTCATCTGATACAGGGATATTGTTCAAAACAGCAAAAGATCCATTTTTGATGTTACCAGTTGAATCTAATACCTCGTATGTTTTTGGTTCCTTAAAAATCGTTTCGCCATTTGATTCGTGAAAAAGCACACCAGTGTCCTGGTTAGCCATGAGTAAAAGGGTTTCGCCAGTATGGCTCTTTTCTAATTTGGCTAAATAATCCACTGTTCCATATGTGATGTATAGCTTCAATTCGTTTCACCTCAAATAATTTATTTGGTTATATTATATCAACTGTTTTTTATATATTTCCATTTTTAGTGTTTTCAACACATATACCTTCCTATTATTAACAATACTAAGCTAAAAGGGGTGATGAAATGAAAAAGAAACTTCTTTTATCAAGCATTGCATTGGTTAGTATCGTAATCTTTGCTTTTTTAGGTTATCTTTTTATTATCTTTATGGGGAATTATGTCATCGATGAAGAAAAATTAGTAATGAATACAGCGTCAAAGCTTGTCGATTTTGAAGGAAAAGAAATTACAAAGCTTTACATAGAAAATAGAGAGCTTGTCGATATTTCTGAAGTTCCTGAATATGTTCAAAAAGCTTTCATTTCAGTTGAGGATCAGAGGTTTTATGAGCATCATGGAATTGATGCTAGAGCAATAACACGTGCCCTCTATAAAGATATTTTGGCCGGGGGAAAAGTAGAAGGCGGTAGTACAATTACTCAACAGCTAGCCAAAAATATTTTTTTAACAAATGACAAAACACTCCTAAGAAAAACAAAGGAAGCGATCATTGCAGTTAACTTAGAAAAACGGTATAGCAAAGCCAAATTACTAGAAATGTATTTAAATCAAGTATATTTTGGACATGGAGCATACGGGATAAAGGCTGCAGCAAAGCTTTATTTTGATAAAGATGTTTCGGAATTGAGCCTTGAAGAAGGGGCGTTGCTCGCAGGAATTCCAAAAGCTCCCTCAACATACTCACCGATTGCAAATCCAGAAAAAAGTAAGCAAAGGCGGAATGTTATTTTAAGTTTAATGGGAGATCAACACTACATCACATATGATGAAGTTGTTAGTACACAAGGGAAAACAGTTAAGCTTAATGTGAATAAAAAACAAGAAAGTCCATGGCTTACTACTTACATTGATATGGTTTTTGATGAAGCAAGAGAAACGTATGCCATATCGAATGAAGAATTATTAAGAGGTGGATATACCATCAAAGTTCCACTACAACTTAGCTTGCAAAAATCTGCGTATGATTTATTTCAGAAAAAGGAATATTTTCCTGGAACAGATGATTTTGCACAAGGAGCTTTTATTTTACTTGATAACAAAACAGGTGGAGTGATAGCAGCAATAGGTGGCCGTGATTATGTACCAAAAGGATTAAATCGACTTAATGCGAAACGACAGCCTGGATCAACCTTTAAACCAGTTGCTGTTTATGCCCCGTCAATAGAAACAAAATTATTTAAACCATACTCGTTGCTAAAAGATGAGCAGTTAACATATGGTGATTATTCCCCTAAAAACTATGATAATCAGTATGCAGGAGAGGTATCTATGTTTGATGCCCTTATTTCATCAAAAAATGCTGCTGCTGTTTGGACGTTATCAGAATTAGGGATAAAAACTAGTAAAGAATACTTAAAGTCTCTCGGAATGGGAATTAAGGATGATGGTCTTGCAATTGCTCTTGGTGGACTGTCTGAAGGGGTAACACCTATTCAAATGGCGAATGCATATCGGACCTTTGCTACAAATGGAAGCTACAGTGAACATCACTTTATACAAGAAATAAAAAATAGAGATGGCAAGGTGATAGCAGAGCATCATTCAAAAACGAAAGATGTGTTTTCACCTCAAACAGCTTGGGATATGACACGTATGCTGCAGCATGTTGTTACAGAAGGAACAGCACAAAATGGTCATTTTAAAGGAGAGTTAGCAGGTAAAACGGGAACCACTTCATATCCTAATGTCCCTGGAGCCTCGAAGGATGCCTGGTTTGTAGGATACACGGAAAATGTAGTTGGAGCTCTTTGGATTGGCTATGATCAAACAGATAAAGAACATTATTTAACACATGGAAGCTCTTATCCGACGAAGCTTTTTAAAGACATTCTAAATGATGCTAAATGGGATCAAGATGTAGCCTTTGCTATGCCTGAAGGTGTACAGGACCTAGAAAGCCCTATAAGAATAAAAGAGATCGACCAAGTTGAAGCGAGATATACGTTCAAACCGCTTGGGTTAATTACATTAACACTTGAATGGGAACCTTTAAAAGACGAACGGGTGGAATACCGCATCTATGAGCATTCAGAAGGAAACTCAACAGAGTTAATAGGCACGGTGAAGGGAACTGGAGTCTATGAGATTCCATTTGCTAATGTGTTTTCAGGTACCTCTTATTCTGTTGCTCCTTATAACACGCAAACGAATGAGGAAGGAATTCAAACGAAATCACGGAAACCTACTTTATTTAGTTCAAATCATTGATTTGAAAGGAAAGCTAGGATGTTTTCGTCTTTTTTTTGACATTTGCATATCTAAGCTATACAACAGGAAATGAAACCGTTATAGTTGAAAGGGCAGAGAGTTTAATATAGAATAAATATTACTTTATAATTAATATTATTTAATAAAGGGGTTAGCCCCTTCTACATAGAAAGGTGGACTTTTTTGGATGGCTGAAAAAAAGATCAATGATACGTTTTTAAAAGCGTGTCGTGGAGAAAAAACGGACTATGTTCCAGTTTGGTATATGAGGCAGGCAGGGAGATCACAACCTGAATACCGGGCAATTAAGGAAAAATACAGCCTGTTTGAGATTACGCATCAACCCGAACTTTGTGCATACGTAACGAGATTACCGGTAGAACAGTACGATGTTGATGCTGCCATTCTATATAAAGACATCATGACTCCACTTCCAGCTATAGGAGTAAATGTTGAAATTAAATCAGGAATTGGTCCTGTTATTGATGACCCGATCCGATCAATGAGAGATATCGAGAAATTGGGAGAAATAGACCCGGAAAGTGATGTTCCTTATGTATTGGATACAATCAAACTGCTTACTGAAGAGCAATTATCTGTTCCGCTTATTGGATTTACCGGAGCTCCTTTCACACTTGCTAGTTATATGATCGAAGGAGGCCCCTCACGAAATTACAATAAAACAAAAGCATTTATGTACTCAGAGCCGCATGCATGGTTCGCATTGATGGATAAGCTGGCTGAAATGAGTATTACATATGTGAAAGCACAAATTCGCGCGGGTGCTAAAGCCATTCAAGTTTTTGATTCATGGGTAGGAGCTTTAAATGTTGCAGATTATCGTACATTTATTAAGCCTACGATGGAGAGAATTTTCAGTGAGCTTAAAGAAGAAAACGTACCTCTTATCATGTTCGGTGTTGGAGCTAGCCACCTAGCTAAAGAATGGCATGATCTGCCACTTGATGTAGTTGGCCTTGACTGGAGATTACCTGTTTCTGAGGCACGTTCCATGGGATTGACAAAAACGCTGCAAGGGAACCTTGATCCAGCAATCTTACTTTCTCCGTGGGAAGTGATTGAAGAAAGAGCAAAAGCTATATTAGATCAGGGAATGCAGCAGGACGGATATATTTTCAATCTAGGACATGGTGTTTTTCCACAGGTAAATCCAGAGTCACTAAAAAAATTAACTTCTTTTGTGCATGATTATTCCAAAAAGGCAAAGGTAAGCAACTAAGGCAGAATAAAAGATAGTACTTTATTGAGGTGAAAAATATGAGTAAGAAAAAAATGGGATTACTAGTAATGGCGTATGGTACGCCTTATAAAGAGGAAGACATTGAGCGCTACTATACTCATATCCGTCATGGTCGTAAACCAGCTCCTGAGATGCTACAGGATTTAAAGGATCGTTATGAAGCAATCGGTGGAATTTCTCCATTAGCTAAAATTACATTAGAGCAAGCAGAAAAGCTTGAACAACATCTAAATAGCATACAAGATGAAATAGAATTTAAAATGTACCTTGGCTTAAAACATATCGAGCCATTCGTTGAGGACGCTGTAAAACAGATGCATGAGGATGGAATCACAGAAGCTGTGAGTATTGTATTAGCACCTCACTTCTCAACATTTAGTGTAAAGTCCTACAATGGACGAGCGAAGGAAGAGGCTGAAAAGCTTGGTGGATTAACCATTACATCAGTCGAAAGCTGGTATAAAGAGCCTAAATTTATCAGCTATTGGGCAGATCAACTCAAGGAAACATACAGCAGCATGACTGAAGAAGAAAGAAACTCTTCTGTTCTTGTCGTTTCTGCACACAGTCTTCCAGAAAAGATTATTGCAAATGGAGATCCATATCCACAGCAGCTTCAAGAAACAGCTGATTTAATTGCGGAAGCTGCTGGTATTAAGAAATATGTAACAGGCTGGCAAAGTGCTGGTAACACTCCAGAGCCTTGGTTAGGGCCAGATGTTCAAGATCTTACTAGAGATTTATACGAAGAAGGCTACAGAACGTTTGTTTATGTACCAGTAGGGTTTGTAGCTGACCATCTCGAAGTTCTTTATGATAATGACTATGAATGTAAGGTCATTACAGATGAACTCGGTGCAGGTTACTACCGCCCTGAAATGCCAAACGCAAAACCAGAATTTATCGACTGTTTATCAACAGTTGTACTAAAGCATTTAAACGAATCAAACTAAAGATTATTTTTTAAAGCAGTGAATTCAATTTGAGTTTACTGCTTTTTTGTTGGCTAACTCCTTAATAATGGTAATAAAAAGAAAATAAAAGTAAACTATATATAAAGTGAAAAATGGACAAGGAAGGAATTTAAGATGCAGAATGAAAAGCTTGAACAACTAAAAAATGAATGGCTTGTTGAAGTAACAATTGATGATATTCAAGAGAAGCTAAATAATCATGAAATAACATCAAGAGAATTAGTGCTGATGTACTTATCAAGAATAGCGGAGATCGACCAAGCAGGTCCAAAAATAAATTCCATTATTGAAGTGAATCCCGAAGCATTACATATCGCCGACACATTAGATTATGAACGCAAAACTAAAGGAAGTCGCGGACCATTACACGGAATTCCTGTTGTCATTAAAGATAATATCGATACAGCTGATAAAATGCATACAAGTGCAGGATCTCTTGTGCTGGCGGAATCTTATGCAAAAGAAGATGCAACACTTGTTAAACAGCTACGTGAAGCTGGGGCTATCATTCTGGGAAAAACCAATTTAACAGAATGGGCTAATTTTATCGCTGAGGATATGCCAACAGGGTATAGCTCTAGAGGCGGCCAGGTATTAAATCCTTACGGAACGGACTTTATTGTAGGAGGATCAAGTGCAGGGTCAGGAGCGGCAATTGCTGCAAATCTAGCGGTAGTAGCAGTTGGAACAGAAACATCAGGCTCTATTTTAAGTCCTGCCAGTCAAAATTCACTTGTTGGGATCAAGCCGACTGTTGGTCTTATTAGCAGAAAAGGAATTATTCCAATTTCACATACCCAAGATACAGCAGGTCCAATGGCGAGATCTGTTAAGGATGCTGCGATATTGTTAAATGTACTAACAGGAAAAGACTCGCAAGACCCTATCACTTTAACGAATGATCTTGCCGATTTAGATTTCACCAACCATCTTATAAAAGAGGGGTTAAAGGGGAAGAAAATTGGGATTGCCCGAGAAACATATTTTGATGAGTTAAATGAATCACACTTAACAGTTATGAACAACGCGATTAATAAGTTGAAGGAGCTTGGTGCGGAAGTCGTTGATCCAATTACCATCCCATCAACAAATGAAGAATGGGATATAAATGTCCTTTTATATGAATTTAAAACCGATCTTAATGCTTACCTAAAAACAATTGACTCTAGTATCGGAGTACGAACTCTAGCTGATGTGATTAAAGCAAATGAACAAATTGGTGAGAAGGCATTAAAGTTTGGTCAAAAACTATTCCTTGATGCAAATGCAACAAGTGGCAATCTAATTGAACCAGAATATCTAGAAAGCTTAGAAAAAGATGATACTTTATCCAAAACAAAGGGAATTGATCATGTCATGCAGGAGCAAGGATTAGATGCGATTGTTTTCCCGAACAACTTTGGGGCAATGATTCCAGCGAAGGCAGGATATCCATCCATTACTGTACCAGCTGGTTACACAAATGAAGGTGAACCTGTAGGAATTACCTTTACAGCCAAAGCGTATATGGAACCAACTTTATTGGAAATTGCTTATTCATATGAGCAAGCAACAAAACACCGAGTTGCTCCATTTCAAGCGAAATAATACTGGTCGGCTCATTCGTTCAGTTTCGGTTTCGGAGTACAAAATTAGAAATAACCGTACAATTCGAACGGTAATTTGCCTTTAAATGAAACAGATAATTTGATTAGCGAAAATGCTTGGAACATTGTGTCTCCAAGCATTTTTTACATTATCTTGCACTCTATAGTTGTGTTTTCACTAGATTTGAAAAATAAGCGTAAAAATTCCGTTTAAATTGGAAAATACCAACATTCCCCATAAAATAAGGGGAGTTTTTCCGCTTATATGAACCTAATCTTTAGATTTAGTTATATATATAGATATTAACCGGAATATTTCCGTTTATATCAGCTTTTTAAGCACCTACTATCTACCTTAAGCGGAATTTCTCCGCCTATCAATTCCTATACCTCCACGAAAAAATCAATATTGAAAAATCAGAGTCTAATATTTTCCCAACTTGAATATCCAAAACCTTACCATTTTTAGTGCATCAATCCCCAATTAATTTAGCAAACAAACTCGCATATTGACCTTAACTTTTGTCATCCTGTTGAAAGGATTGCGAATCGCATTACATTTATGAAAAGCTTTGATAAGCAACAAACAATTAGCAGTCTAAATGATTTGCGAATTGGGCTGCTAATTTGTTTGTTAATTAAGTTTTTGTACTCGAAAATTCATTCGATCAGTTATATGTAGAGGTAAGTGGGAATTTTCCCCTATTTATGAAACTTAATGGTAGCTTATTCGTATTATTTATTTAAGGAGAGTACCTAGTGGAATAAAAGGAGAAAGGAGGAAGTAAGATGGTTGATATCATTTTTATGATCATCTTTATTACTTGTATTGCTTACATCATTCAATACAGAATGAATATTAAGAAAGCAGCTGAAATGTCAACGCAGGCTCTATTTCCTAGAACAGAGCGAGAGTTTAATAGTATCCTTATACCTGCTGAGTGGAAAGAAATGCAGCCTATATCAAAACATTCAAGGTCTTATCAATATGTAAAATGGGCCACATTAGCTGCACTTATTTTATTATTTATTTTACTAGTTGTTGTACTAACAACGGATTGGTTAGAATCCTCTTTATTTAGTTCTGCTTATTTGTTTTTTATATTAATTAAATCTGTACAACACAAGGGATGTCTTTTTATCCTATCAAAAGGTGTTATCATAAATGGGAAGTTCTATCATCCAAGTCAAATTTCCTCTTATCAAACAGAAAAGATCATACGTTGGCATGAGCTTTATGGTTATAGTACGAGAGTTGATAATGGATATAAGCTAACATTATTCCGTAAGAAATCATGGTTGAGCCCATCAAGCTATGTGGTTGTTGAAAATGAGGAACATCTTAAAAAGATAACTTCCTTCTTAGATCAACATGGAATAGTGGGAAACCATAAAGAACAAACTACATAGAACTTGTAAAAGAAATCTAAACATGATATATTACTTACACACTAAATGACCAAATTATTCATTTGGTCATTTTTGATGCAGGAGTGAATATAATGAGCATAGATAGGAAGCAGCAAATAGTAGAGGCTGCCACAAAAGCATTCACGCAATTTGGCTATAAGGGAACAACAATGGATTTGGTATCAAAGCTAGCGAATGTTGGTAAAGGAACAATTTATACTTTTTATACAAATAAAGAAGAATTGTTTTCAGAAATTATTGATCGATTATTGGCAGATATGAGGACTGCTGCAGATGCGGCATTTGATACAAGCCATCCTTTTGTTGATCGTGTTCACTTAGCCTTATATAGTATTCTTGAATTCAGAAAAACTCATCAATTAACAATAAAAATCTTTCAAGAGAGTCAAGAACTAGGCACACCAACCGTAAATGAAGGTGTTCATAAGGTAGAAGAAATGGTCTTACTTTATATAAAACAAAAAATGATTGATGCAATAGAAAACCAAGATATCAAAAAATGTGATCCTGAGCTTACTGCGTTTATTATTTTAAAATTGTATGTTGCACTTATTTTTGATTGGGAAAAACATCATCAACCCCTAGGGAAAGAAAAGATTGCTGAAATCTTTGAGGGCTATTTACTTAAAGGATTGTCACTATGATAATCCTCTCTTTTTGATAGAAAATGACTAAATGAACATTTTGGTCAAATAGTTATTGTTGGAGGAGATATAAAAGTGTCTTTAATAAAAGCAGAATGGAAAGCACTCTTAAAAAATAGAAAAGTATTGATCGCTGTTATTGGGGTATTGTTTATACCGTTAATGTACAGCGGTGGATATCTTAGCGCATTTTGGGATCCCTATGGACAGCTCGATCAATTACCTGTTGCAGTTGTTAATCAAGATGAAGGGGCAATATTTGAAGGTGAACCTTTAGATGTTGGGAGCGAGTTAATCGAAACACTTAAGGAAGACTCTACATTTAATTGGCATTACGTAGAAAAAGATGAAGCTGAAAAAGGTTTAAAAAATCATGATTATTACATGATTATCGAAATTCCTAAAAACTTTTCAGAAAATGCTACAACATTATTAGATGATCGTCCGCAAAATCTTGAGTTATCTTTTAAAACAAATAAAGGATATAACTTTATTTCAGGTCAAATAGGTGAGAGTGCCGTTGAGAAAATAAAAGAAGAGGTTTCTCATTCATTAACAAAAACATATGCAGAAGGGTTATTTGAAAATATCAAGCTTATGGCTGATGGGATCAGTGAGGCAAATGATGGTTCTCAAAAAATCAATGATGGTGTAAATGAACTGAAGGAAGGCTCAAGCACACTAAATGATAACCTTAAGCAATTAGTTACCAAATCAATTACCTTTAAAGAGGGGCTTAATGAAGCTGAAAAAGGTACAGTGAAATTATCAGATGGTATGAGTGAAGTAGAAAATGGCTTAACTGCCATGCTTCAAGGGCAAAACGATCTTTACAATGGCTCTGTTGAAACGGAAAGTGGATCAACTCAACTGGTAGCAGGTTTAAAAAGCTCCTTGGAAGGAATTCAAGAACTTGTGAAATCCTTACCAGATCTAACAACTGGAACCCAACAATTAAACACATCAGCTCCTGAGTTGGCTACAGGAACGGAGCAATTGGCAGAAGGAAGTCTCACAGCTAGTGAGGGAGCTGCTTATTTATCCGAAAATCTCGCTGGTGTAACCAACAAAGTGAATGAAATGGTGACAAAGCTTGAAGGAGCATCTATACCTGAGGAGCAAAAGGCAGAATTAATGGCTTTAGCTGAAGCATTAAACAGTATTAATAAAGGGCAGCAAGAACTTGCAACTAATTTAACTGAATTAACAGCAGGTGCTGAAAAATTACATGAAAAAGTAGTGGACTTACCGGAAAAAAGTACTCAGCTTTATGAAGGTACCGTTGCTGTTCAAGAGGCAATCGATCAGATTGGGACTGGACAAGAGAAACTTTATAGCGGTGCTCTTCAAGTTAGTGGTGGTCAATCACAAATAACGTCTGGCTTAGCTACTTTTGGCGAAAGAATCAATCAAATGAAAACAGGAGTGTCTAGGTTAACAAATGGTGGAGTGAAGCTTGAAAGTGGTATACATGAATTAGCGAATGGGGCGGTGGCCTTACAAGATGGATCTGTTCAACTTGCAGATGGTTCCACTAAAATAGACAATGGATTAACAGAGTTATCCGATGGTACAAACGAGCTCTCATCAAAACTAGAGGAGGCAACAGAAGATACAAAAGATGTTAAAGGAACAGAAGATCAATATGACATGATAGCTGAGCCAGTTCAACTGTCTAAAGAAGAAATAAATAAAGTATCAAATTATGGCACAGGACTTGCTCCATACTTTCTTTCCTTAGCATTATTTGTAGGAACACTTTTATTTACGGTTGTTTTTCCATTACGGAAACCAGCTGGAGAACCAAGCTCTGGAATGACATGGTTTATTAGTAAATTTAGTATTTTATTCGTTGTTTCAATTTTCCAAGCAGTTTTAGCTGATATACTCCTTTTATATGGATTGGGCCTGGAAGTAAAAAATATTGGTTTGTTTTTCTTGTTTAGTATTTTAACGAGTTTAACCTTTATGGCTATTGTGCAATTTTTTGTAACAACAATGGCTGATCCAGGGCGGTTTATCGCAATCATTATATTAATTCTGCAGTTAACCACAAGTGCAGGAACCTTCCCGCTTGAATTACTTCCTGATGTTTTTCAAGTGATTAATCATTGGTTACCGATGACATACTCAGTGGCAGGGTTAAGAGCGATTATTTCCACTGGAGATTTTACTGAAATGTGGAATCAAGCATATGTATTGATTGGCTTTTTTGCAATGTTTATTATCGGGACGATCATCTATTTTTCATTAAAGGTGAAAAAGTCCAGTGTGCAAGAAGACGTAGGTCAAATAGAAGGATAAGAAAGGTCTGATCCGAGTTCGGGTCAGACCTTTTGTTTTGCAGTAGGATTGACCTTATAAAAATGACAAAATAAAACAAATTTATATATTTTTTTCAGAAAATTCCCCCTTTTTACCTAATATGTTATAAAATATAACATTATATGTAACTATTAATATCATTTGGAGGTAGGAAATGGAGACGATCGAACTAAATATGAATGTTTTATGGATTGTTATTGCCACCTTTCTAGTCTTTTTTATGCAGGCTGGTTTCACTTTGCTTGAGGCTGGGGTAGTAAGAGCAAAAAATTCAATTAATGTAGCAATGAAAAATGTTATTGATTTACTCATTACAACAATTGTGTTTGCTCTGGTTGGTTTTGCCTTAATGTTTGGCAGTTCAGCTTCTGGGTGGATAGGGCTAGATGGATTTTTTTTACGAGGCCTTGGGGAAGATCCTTATAATTGGGCATTTTTATTATTTCAAATTGTTTTTGCCGGAACAGCTGCAACGATCGTTTCCGGTGCTATTGCTGAACGTGTGAAATTTGGAGCGTATATTATCGGAACGATCATGATAAGTGCAATCATTTATCCAATCTTTGGACATTGGGCTTGGGGAAGCTTATGGAATGGAGATAGTCAAGGATGGCTTGAGTCTCTAGGTTTTATAGATTTTGCTGGTTCCACTGTTGTTCATTCCATTGGGGGATGGGTTGCCTTGGCGGCTGCGATTATAGTAGGACCTCGAATTGGAAAATATACTTCTACAGGTGAAAGTAGAAAATTCACTATGTCGAATGCAGTTTTAGCTGTAACTGGTGTATTTATTTTATGGCTTGGTTGGTTTGGGTTTAATGCAGGATCTACTGGAGTAGCAGATGTAAGCATTGCATTAATATCTTTAAACACTCATTTTGGTGCGGTAAGTGGTGGAACAGCTGCATTAATCATTAGTTGGATGCTTGATAAAAGACCGAGAGTAGAAGATATATTAAACGGAATTCTCGCAGGTCTTGTTTCTGTAACAGCAGGTGCTAATATATTAACTCCGGAGTTTGCTTTGATAAGCGGGGCAATTGGTGGAGTTCTAGTTATTTTCTCTTTAAGATTAATAGACTCTGTCTTTAAGATTGATGATGCCATTGGAGCGATTGCTGTTCATGGTGTATGTGGAGCATGGGGAACGTTAGCTTTAGCTTTATTTGCACCACTTGAAAGTCTTGTGCGTGAAACTAGAATAGAACAAATTGGTGTTCAACTTTTAGGAATTGGAGCGGCTTTTGTCTGGGCTTTTGGGATGGGATTGATCATTTATGGAACTATGAAATTTACAATGAAAATAAGAGTAGAAAAAGAAGAGGAAGAAGCAGGCTTAAATGTTAGTGAGCATGGTGCTTCAATATCTGTATTAGACACAATTGTCGCGATGAATGAGATTGCTGCCGCAAAGGGTGATTTAACGAAAAAAATCCGATATGAGGCTGGGGAGGACATGGCCGAGCTTAATGAAGCATTTAATACGGTGCTATCAACGTTAAATGATCTTGTGCATCAAGTAAAAACACAAACAGCTAATGTGCTTTCCACAACAGGCAATGTATTATCCCTAAGTGAGGATTCAAAACAGAGTGCCAGTCTTCAAATGACTGAAATAGAGGAAACTTATTCATACGTAACACAATCAGAAAAGTGGTTGGAGAAAGAAATAGAAGTCGAAAATCAAGTCATTGCTGAGATTCAGCAGGCATTCTCATCGATTGAACAAATTGGAAATCAATTAAATTGGATTCAAAAGGAAATATCGGACATATCAAGCTTTGTTCATAATGTAGGAGAGCTCAACGATGATGTTCATCAAAAGATGACATTGTTTAACGAGAATATCTCTAAGATTACCAACTATGCAAATGAAAGTGGACAGATGATTGACATTATTACGGACGTTTCTGAACAAATAAACTTATTATCCCTCAACGCTAGCATTGAGGCAGCAAGAGCTGGGGAATCAGGACGAGGCTTTACAATAGTAGCGAATGAGATTAAAAAGCTTGCTCTAAAATCTAAAAGTTCTACTGAAGATATTCGAAAGATGATTCAGCAAACAACACAAGAAACCACTGCCGGTTTTTCAGAGGTAATAGAGCTTTCTAAAAAAATAGACCTACTTAGCACGGAATTATCAAAAATGCCTAAACGATTCAGTACAATTGATGAAAAAGTTTTTCAAGTAAGTCATTTTATGAACAGCTTTCTTGTTACGTTAGAACGAGTTAATCAAGATACCGTAACAATCCAAGGAAGAAGATATGAACAACAAGACAGCTTTAAGAAAATGACAGGCAGAATGGAGCAAGTCTATCAAAATATGAAAGCCAATCTAGATCTTACCTTTGACATGGTAGAAAAAATAAAAAATATGAAAGAACAAAATGAAGAACTACAACACTCAGTCAGTCAATTTGTCACGGCTAAGTAACTCTGTATCTATCTAATTTAATCAACAAGAATAAGGTCAGTGGGCTTTATTCTTGTTTTTTGTTTTAGGGTTATTTTTCGTTAAGATTGTAGAATTAAAGTGATTTTATTAAAGCGATAGTGAAATGGAGCGGAAGACACTTGACTCCTGTGGGAGCAGCGGGACAGGTGAGAACCGCAGGCAAAAGCCCAGGAGGCTCAGCGCACGCCCCACGGAAAGAAAGTGTCTGCAGCGCAATGGAACAGCCTAATTCGATAGCCCCCTTTATAAAGTAACATCCTATTCTCTATGAAAATAGGAACAATTTTGAAAAAAAGATTGAATTACAAAAGATATTTTCATATAATTATACCTGAAAACGTTTCCAAAGGTCAAACAAGGTGGGCAACATAGAGCCTATGGGGAGGGAGAAATTTGTCTACCATTGAAGATGTCGCGAAACTAGCGGGTTTATCTAGAACAACTGTATCTCGAGTCTTAAATGATCATCCGTATGTTTCTGATGAGAAAAAGAAGCTTGTACAGAAAGCAATGGAACAATTGGGGTATGTTCCTAATTCTGCAGCAAGAAGCTTAAGAAATCAAAAAACCGGGATTATTGCTGTTTTGATACCTAGAATATCAAATCCATTTTTTAGTCAATTGATTGAAATCTTAGAGATGGAAGCTTCTTCTAAAGGGTATCAATTAATTATTTGCCAGACACAATTTTCAAAACAAAAAGAATGCCGTTATTTAAATCTCTTGAAAACCAAGCAGGTAGATGGGGTCATTATGACATCAGTTGAAAATGATTGGTCAGTTATTGACACTTATTTGAACTTCGGTCCGGTCATTCTTTGTAATGAAAATGTAGATTGTGCTCAAGTACCAAAGGTGTATATAAATCAGGCAGAAAGTGGCTACATGGTTGCAAAGTATCTGCTTGAAAGGGGTCATACACGTATTGCGTACTGTTCTAGTGGGATGAGTAAAAACGGAACACAGTCGAGACTGGAAGGATTTATGTCTGCTTTACAAGAAGCAAATATACATGATTATGATCAGTACTTTTTTGAAAGGGTTTCCACAGTGGACGATGGTCAGCAAATTTTTCGAAAGCTTGAAAATATGAAGGCTGCACCAACTGCACTAATTGCTGGTGAAGATGCTGTGGCAGCGGGCGTTATCTCTGAGGCTAAGAAGTTAGGCTGGAATATTCCTGGAGATTTGACGGTTGTTGGATACGACAATATGGCAATGACAAAATTAATCGATCCAATGATTGCAACCGTCTTACAACCAGTAGAAATCATGGCTAAAAAATCAATTGAAGTCATTTGTGAAAAAATACATAAAAAACAATTCCGTGTTTTTGAGAACCATGAATTCTCTTCAAAACTGGTATTTCGTGAATCTTTGAACAATAGAAATCTAGTTGCGACATCTTAAAGAAGAAGGAGATACTAATCTTCTTCTTTTTTATTTTAGTGAATGAAAAAGAAACTAGAGGTAAAGTTCCTAACGGGTTCGGTTTTGAAGTACAAAATTAGAAATATCCGTACTATTTGAACGGTCATTCTCGCTTAAATGAACAGATAATTTGATTAGCAAAAATGCTTGGAACATTTTACTGTCTCCAAGCATTTTTTGCACTCTATAGTTGTGTTAATTAAAAAATAAACGGAAAAATTCCTTTTAAATTGGGAAATACCAACATTTCCTACAAAATAAGGGGAGTTTTTCTGCTTATACGAACCTATTCTTTAGATTTAGTTAAAAATATGGAAGTTAACCGGAATATATCCGCTTATATCGGCTTCTTAAGCACCTACTATATACGTTAACCGGAATTTCTCCGCCTATCAGTTCTATACTAAATAACATCAGAGTCTTTTCTTTCTACACTATTTTCTAACTGGAATATCCAAAAACCTACCACTTTCAGTCCATCAATCCCCAATTAATTTAGCAAACAAACTCATCCTGTTGAAAGGAATGAGAATTAGGGTGCTAAAATACCCTTACACTTATGAAGATTCTTGATAAGCAACAAAAAATGCAGTCCAATTCAATTGCGAATTGGACTGCTAATTAAGTTTTGTACTCGAAAACCAAACTACTTAGTAAAGCTCCTATTTTTGTTCTGTATCAGGTATCAAAACATAAAACTGTTATTGTACAGATTGGGCGCAAGTAAACGACTTAGATTTCAGTAACATGCAAGCATTCATTGCAAGTGTTGCCATAGCATTCATGTTGCTCTTCAATTTCGTTTCCACACTCTTTACATTGTTTTTTAGGTAAGTTTCTGAAAAATTCAGTTATTTTCATTATCATTTGGAATCCCCTCCGTTTGATTTTATTACACTTATTGTATTATAACAGATTAAAAAGTGTCAACAACTGTTTTGTAACAATTTTCGAGTAGAAAGGTAAAAGTTGTTGATTTGTAGGAGTTTTACCAACTAAAAATAGGTATTAGCCAATTTTTGGTATAAAGAATTTCAATTTTATGAATCCTAATATTGGTTTATAATGGAAAGGTCTAAAAGGAGGGGGAATTAGAGATGGAAGTAACCGTTATTGGCTTTTGGGGTGGCTTTCCAAAAGTAAATGAAGCAACATCAGGGTATTTAGTGGAATCAGATGGATTTAAACTACTAGTGGATTGTGGTAGTGCTGTGCTATCAAAACTACAAGAGTACTTAACGATTGATGAATTGGATGCCGTCATTTTATCCCACTATCATCACGATCATATAGCTGATGTTGGTCCCCTGCAATATGCTCGCTATGTTACAACGATCATTAATGGAAAAGGGAAGACGCTGCCAATTTATGGTCATAAATTAGATAAGGGAGGCTTCCAGAAACTAACATATAAAGATGCAACAATAGGCATCGAGTATACATCAGAACAGGTGGTTTCTGTTGGCCCCTTTACCATCTCTTTTTTAGAAACATCTCATCCGGCACCATGCTTTGCAATGAAAATAACAGATCATAAATCAACTGTCATTTATACGGCTGATTCTAGCTATAAGCATGAGTTTATACCTTTTTCAAATAAAGCAGATCTCCTTATCGCTGAGTGCAGTCTTTATTCACATCAAGATGGTGCGAAGATGGGACATATGAATAGTCGGGAAGTTGGAGAAATAGCTCAAAAGGCAGGAGTGAACCAACTGCTTATTACTCATTTGCCTCATTTTGGGGATCATAATGATTTAAAAAGAGATGCGGAGAATATCTTCTCAGGTAAAGTACTTCTTGCCAAGAGTGGTCTGAAGATTAATTGTTCGTAAAGGGTTACTACATACTAGTGACCCTTTATCTGTAAAAATATTTTGCCCTCAAAATTAATACAGTAATAAAATTAGGCTTAAGTTCATTTAAATCCTGTAATAACTTCAGAGAAGTTCCTATAAAACTATAAAATATAAGATGAAATCCATTCCATGTGATTGTATAATTTTTCTACTTTCAATATAATAAAGATAGAATATTTTAAAAGTTGGCGATATAAGTAATTTATACAGCCTATATGAAAAATCGAATATTCTATTGTAGCCGTTGTCTCATGGAAAGCAAGGGAGTATTTTCAAAAACATAAAATGAATGGTTATTCATTCATTTTTAAAGGGGTGGGAGAATGAATTTATCTTTACGGTTTTCAGAAACTGTAAAAGAACATGGAACAAAGCCGGCATTTATTTTTGAAGGTAATGAAACTTCTTATTTGCAGTTAGAGGGAGCAATTAATCAATTTGCAAGCAGCTTAACAGACATGGGAATAAACAAAGGGGATCATGTCGCAGTTGTTTTAGGAAATTCACCTTATTTTGTTATCTCTTTATACGGAGCTTTAAGAGCTGGAGCAACCGTTATTCCGATCAATCCTATCTACACACCTGATGAAATTGCTTATATTATTAATAACGGAGATGTTAAGTCGGTCATTACGTTAGATTTGTTAATACCGTTATTTGAAAAAATGAATGAAAAGCTGCCTAAGCTTGAACACATTATTACGTGTGAAACACCACCTACTGATAGCAAAACAGATGTAGATGTAACGAAGCTATCTATTTACACAAAAATGAAAGGGTTTACAAAGATGCTTTCAACAGGTAGCCCGAGGTTTGTTGGTCCGGAGTTATCAGATGATGATGTTGCTGTTATTCTCTATACGTCTGGTACAACTGGTAAACCAAAGGGTGCGATGTTGACGCATAAAAACTTATATAGCAATGCAATTGATACGGCAAACTATTTAAAGATGACAAGTGATGATATTGTTGTGACAACATTGCCGATGTTTCATGTATTTTGCTTAACAGTTTCTTTAAATGCACCTTTAATGAATGGAGCCACATTACTTATTGTTCCGAGATTCAGTCCTGAAGTTATTTTTCAATTGGTTAAGAGCTATCAGGCAACAGTTTTTGCTGGAGTTCCAACTATGTATAACTTCTTACTTCAGTATGACAAAGCACTGCCTGATGATTTAAAGTCATTGCGCATTTGTATTTCAGGTGGGGCATCGATGCCTGTAGCATTATTAAAAGGATTTGAACAAAAATTCAAGGTTATTGTTTCAGAGGGCTATGGTTTATCCGAAGCATCTCCGGTTACTTGTTTTAATCCACTTGACCGCCCAAGAAAGGCTGGTTCAATTGGGACAAATATTGTGAACGTTGAAAATAAGGTTGTAAATGAGCTTGGAGAGGAATTACCACCAAATCATGTAGGAGAGCTTATCGTAAGAGGTCCTAATGTTATGAAGGGCTATTATAAAATGCCAGAAGAAACGGCACATACATTACGAGACGGCTGGCTTTATACAGGTGATTTGGCAAGACAGGATGAAGAAGGGTATTTCTATATTGTTGATCGAAAGAAAGATATGATTATTGTAGGTGGTTATAATGTATATCCACGTGAAGTGGAGGAGGTACTTTATAATCATGAAGAAGTTGTAGAGGTTGCTGTTTTAGGCGTTCCTGACCCAAATTTTGGCGAAGCAGTCAAATGCTTTGTCGTCGTCAAGGATGACAAAATGACAGAGGATGACCTTTTGGAGTACTGTAAACAGCACCTTGCTAAGTACAAAGTACCTAGTTCAATTGAATTCTTAGAAGAGCTACCAAAGAATACTACTGGAAAAATATTAAGGAGAGCTCTTAAAGATCAAGTTTTACAAAAATAGTATTTTGCTAGAATGAAATGAATGGTATTTTTTTCATGAACAAAAACACAGATATCCTTATGATATCTGTGTTTTTTCGCTTTAAAGTAAGGAAGTATAGGCTGAAATATAGAAAAAAACATTATTAAATTTTCGAAAAATATTGAACTATTTGATTTCTCCTGTATAATTTAATCAATAAAAGCATAAAAGCATAAAAGGGAACAATCATTAAAGGGGGACTTTTGTATGAAAAAAGGTTGGAAAATTGGTACAGGTTTAATGCTTGCTAGCTTTCTAGCATTATCGGGTTGTGGAGGCAGTGAAGGAACGTCTGAAAGTAGCAGCGGAGACTCTGGTTCAGATGCTGGTAGCGGAGAAAAGACCTATACAATTGGTGTAAACCAAATCGTTGAGCATCCATCACTTGATGCAGCATTAGAAGGATTTAAAGCAGCATTAAAAGAAAAAGGCTTGGAAGTTGAATATGATGTTCAAATTGCACAAGGAGATCAAAATAATAGCCAAACGATTGCTAATAACTTTGTTGGTGATGGAGTTGACTTAATTTTCGCTAACTCAACACCAAGCGCTCAGAGTGCTTTAAATGCAACAACAGATATTCCAATTATCTTTACTTCTGTAACAGATCCAGTTGGAGGCGGCTTAGTAAAAAGCTTTGAAGAACCTGGTGCAAACATAACAGGAACAACCGATACTCATCCGGATGCAATTCCTAATACAGTGAAGTTTATTGATGAAAACATCGATGGAACTAAAGTTGGGATGATCTATAACTCTGGAGAACAGAACTCTGTTGCTCAAATTGATCTTGTTAAGAAAGCAATGGAAGGAACAGATTTAGAGGTTGTTGAAGCATCTGTGTCAACATCAGCAGAAGTAAAACAAGCAGCAGAATCTTTAGTTGGTAAAGTTGATTCCTTATACGTTATCACAGATAACACAGTAGTTTCTGCATTAGAAAGTGTAATTGGTGTTGCTAGTGATAATGACCTACCATTATTTGTTGGTGAATTAGATTCTGTAGAACGTGGTGGCTTCGCAGCTTATGGTTTTGATTACTATGATATTGGCTTTGAAGCTGGAGAAATGGCAGTTAGCATATTAAATGGTGAGAAAAAAGCAAGTGAAATTCCAGTACAATATCCACAAAAACTTAAACTACAAATCAACGCAAAATCAGCTGAGGATATGGGAATTGAAATAAAAGAAGAATGGAAAGAAGAAGCAGAAATTCTTGAATAAAGGTGAGAAATTATGTTTACAGCCCTATTTGGATCAGTAGAGTCAGGCTTAATTTATGCGATTATGGCTCTAGGAGTATACCTATCATTTAGAATATTAGACTTCCCTGATTTAACAGTAGACGGCAGCTTTGTAACTGGCGCAGCAGTGAGTGCCGTATTAATTGTTAACGGTGTGAATCCTTTCATGGCCACATTAGTCGCATTGATTGTAGGCTTTCTGGCTGGCTGTATCACAGGGGTGCTGCATACTAAAGGGAATATTAACCCTCTGCTTTCGGGGATATTAATGATGATCGCCCTGTATTCTATTAATCTTAGAATTATGGGGAAATCAAATGTTCCGTTATTACAGGAAGAAACAGTTTTCACACAATTATTAGAAGGCTGGAACAAGCTTGGGATTGATGCTGGCCTTCAGAGTCTCTTTATTTCACTTGGCCTGGAAGGGTTTGTCCCGAAAACATGGTCAGTCGTTATTACGATGTTAATCATGATTTTAGTAATTAAATATCTTTTAGACTATTTCTTGAAAACAGAGCTTGGTCTAGCGATTAGAGCTGTTGGTGATAATCAAAATATGATAACAAGTTTTTCTGCAAATACAGATATGTTAAAAATTGTAGGACTTGGTTTATCAAATGCACTTGTTGCATTTTCTGGTGCATTTATAGCTCAATACAACGGCTTTAGTGATGTTGGAATGGGTATCGGGATGATTATCATTGGTTTAGCATCTGTTATTATTGGTGAGGCATTAGTCGGTACAAAAACAATTGTGCGCGCAACGATAGCTGTTATTATCGGGGCAATTGTATATCGAATTATTGTTGCGATGGCACTTCGAGTAAACTTTTTCGAAACAGGAGATATGAAGCTGATTACAGCATGTATTGTTATAGGAGCACTTGTTATTCCGCAAATCATTGATAAGCAAAAAGATAAACGGAAGAAAAGCTTACGAAGAAAGCGGGGTGCGAACATTGCTACAACTAAAGCAAATATATAAAGTTTTCAATGAAGGATCCCTTGATGAGAAAATCGCCTTAAACCACTTATCATTGTCTTTAGAAGAAGGAGACTTTGTTACCGTTATTGGAAGTAATGGTGCAGGAAAGTCTACGCTGTTAAATGTTATTGCTGGAAGAATCACTCCAGATGATGGTGATGTTCAAATTAAGGACCAATCCATGCTTGATGTAAGAGAGTACAAACGCTCACGATACATTGGGCGGGTTTTCCAAGATCCGATGGCAGGAACGGCGCCAACTTTAACGATTGAAGAAAACCTAGCAATTGCTTATTCCAGAGTTCATAAACGAAGCCTGAAGCCTGGTGTAACAGCGAAACGACGTGTGTTTTTCAAAGAGCAGCTTGAAATGTTAGGTCTTGGTCTTGAAAATCGTTTGTCTGCTAAAGTTGGATTACTTTCTGGTGGAGAACGACAGGCTTTATCTCTATTAATGGCCACATTTACAAAGCCTGATATTCTGTTGCTTGATGAGCATACGGCTGCACTTGACCCTTCAAGAGCAGAGTTGATTACGAACTTAACGAAGAAGCTTGTTGAAAAGGGGAATTTAACGACGTTAATGATTACCCATAATATGCAGCAGGCGGTAGATCTCGGAAATCGACTGATCATGATGGATAAGGGGCAAATTGTTTTTCAGGCTGAGGGAGACCAAAAACAGGGATTAACGGTAAATTCATTATTAGAAGAGTTCTCAAAAATTAAGTCAGATAGCTCATTATCTGATAAAGCACTACTTATTTAAGGATGAGCTAGTAATAGAAAAGGTACATGTTCCAGTGTAAAATGTACCCTTTGTAAAGGACAGTTTAAAAAAAGCCTAGGCTGCGTTAAGAAGATGATCTCTGTATTGAACAGGGGTCATCTTTTTTAAATTCCATTGATATCTATAGTAATTGTAGTAATTCATATATTGCTTAATTTCTCTTCTTAATTCATCTAGAGTTGTACACTCTTTAATTGATGCTTCATCTTTAAGATGACCAAAGAAAGATTCTTGAGGGGCGTTATCCCAACAATTTCCTCGTCTTGACATAGATTGGTGTAATCCTAATTTCTTTACTGCCTTCTGAAAGTCAGGATGTGTATAATGGACTCCTTGATCTGAATGGATTAGTGCATCTTTTGCTTTCTTGAAATTTCTATTTGTCTTTAACTTTTTGAGAGTATCTGTAGCTAAATTTAAGGTCATTCGATCTGATACATGGTAGGCTAGGATTTCACCAGTTGAACCATCCTTAATTGCTGATAAATAAGCCCTCATTCCTTTTCCAAAATGAAGATAAGTGATATCAGTTAAGAGTACTTTCCAAGGTATTCCTTGTTTAAAATGTCTATTTAAAAGGTTTGGTACAACCCGATGCTCCTGTGTGGCTTTCATCATTCTTCTATAAGGATTTGCTTTTCGAATGGGGCAAATTATACTGTATTTTTTCATGATTCGTCGGATACGTTTCAAATTGTAGACAACATTAAATTGACCCGCCAATGTCATTTTGATTTGACGTGCCCCTTTCTTGCGATTTTTAAAATTGAAAGCTTTTAAGATAATTTCCTTTACTACTTCATCTTTTTTATCATTTTGTATTCTTCGTTCCTGTGATTTCTCAGTGAAATAATTATAATAACCACTTCTTGAGACGCCAGCTAGCTCACAAAGATAGCTCACCATATTTTTCAATTGATATTTTTCAATTACTGAACGAATTAAAAGATACTTTTGAAAGGGAGGAAGGATTATTTCTTCATCCCCCTTTCCGCGAATCGTATCTTTTTTAAAAGTTCGTTTTCAGCCTTTAGCAAGTTGATTTGTGCTTCTAAGCGAGCATTTTTCTCCTCTAAAGAAAGTTCTTTTTCTCTAGGACGCCCGGAGTTATCAGCTCTGGTATCACGTAAACCGTCTATCCCACTCTCATCAAAAGCATCTTTCCATCTTCTTCTCGCTGACCTGATCCGTTGTTTTCCTAACACATTTATATCAAAACCATATTCTTCAAATATCTCTCTAGCAAACTTTCCTTTTTCTTTCTCCGAAATGAAGATATGTTTAAATTCATCAGTATAAGTGATTCCTTTAGAGCTAACAGATTTAACATATTTATTAGTAGATAACTGCATAATCTCTTTTTCTGTAAAAGTCTTTTTACTCATAAAAATATTTCTCCAGTCCCTGTTGTAATTTTCTCTAGATGTTTTTTTATTATACAAAAAAGTACCCTATAGGTAGACTTTTTTTATGTGTCTACTCTATAGGGTACATTTTAGTGCGGAGCATGTACCTTTTTCTATTACTAGAATATACTTATTTCTTTAACACGAAACAAGGCTTCTTCATCTGCAATTATTAGTGCTTTAGGATGATTGTTTAAAATGGAAGCAGGAAACTCTTCTGTAATTTCACCACTTAGTAGTTTCACCATCGCATCTTGTTTTGATTTTCCAGAAGCTAATAATAAAATTTCCTTACTTTGATAAATTGTCTGAATACCCATTGTAATGGCTTGGGTTGGGACTTCATCTAGACTATGAAAGAAGCGGGCATTCGCTTTTCTTGTGGACTGGGCAAGATCAACAACATGTGTTTTTGAATGAAAGGAGGTGCCAGGCTCATTGAAGCCGATGTGCCCATTTGCTCCTATACCCAGAATCTGTAGATCAATTCCTCCAGCTTCGATAATCAAGCTTTCATACTTTCTACATTCAGCTTCATTGTCATCATTCAAACCTGAAGGAATATGAGTATTTTCGTTTAGAATATTTAAATGTTGAAATAAGTTTTCATTCATATAGTGATGATAACTGTTAGAATCTTCTTTTGAAAGTCCAATATACTCATCTAAATTAAATGTTTTTACTTGCTTATATGATGTGTGATTTTGTTGATGATCTTCAATTAGTTTGTTATAGACACCTTTAGGAGTTCCGCCTGTTGCTAAACCTAGATTCAAGTTTAGATTATTTTTAACCCTATTAATAATATATTCAGCAGCTTTTAAACTCATTTCATCATAATTTTTTACTTCAATGATTTTCAAGTGATGTCATCTCCTTAACAGAACAAGCATAAAATAGATCTTGCAATAGCTGCTTTCAAAACTACTCCTCTACTATTTTATGACCATGTTCTTGATTTGTATAAGCGATTTTCCCATTACAAATAGTCATAAAAATGTTCATCTCTTCATCAAGTATGACAAGATCTGCATCTTTTCCGATTGATATGCTACCCTTACGATCAAACACATTTAATTGTTTTGCTGGATTTTCCGAAGCCATCTTAATAGCACTTTTAATGGAACAACCAGTAAAGCGCTGGATGTTTTTAAATGCATCAATCATTTTAAGGACACTACCAGCCAAAGTGTTTTTTTCTAGTAGGGCTTTCCCTTCCTTCACAGTAACCATTTGTCCACCTAAATCATATTTTCCGTCAACAAGCCATTTTGCTCTCATAGCGTCAGAGATTAAGATTAATCTCTCATCTGTTATTTGATCATAGGCTAGTTTCACAACTTCAGGACAAACATGAATACCGTCGGCAATCAGCTCTACCTTTAGTTCATTTTTTAGAAATGCTGCTCCAACAATTCCAGGGTCACGATGGTGCAAGCCTGTCATTTGGTTGAATAAGTGTGTAACATGTGAAAGACCATTTTCAATTGCAACCAATACCTGCTTATATGTTGCTTGAGAATGAGCAATGGAAGAAATAATTCCTTGATCTTTTAAATATTGTAGAAATTCGGTCCCCCCTGGAAGCTCTGGGGCAAGGGTAACTAGCTTAATATTGTTATTAGCTATTGATTGCCATGTTTTAAAGAGTTCCAAGTCAGGGGTTAAAATGTGTTGAATTGGTTGTGCGCCAGCTTTATCTTTATGAATAAAGGGACCTTCTAAATGAATCCCTAATACCTCTGAATTACCTTCTGATTGTAAGGAGTGAATATACTCACTTCCATTTACTAGACATTTTTCTATCACTTTTATATCTTCTGTTATTGTGGTTGCTAAGAAACTTGTTGTCCCTTCCATTGGAAGAGTAGAAGCCATCACATCCAATGCCTCTTTTGTTGCATCCATAGTATCTGCCCCATTTGCACCATGGATATGAAGGTCGATCATGCCAGGTATAACAGTAAAAGTATCTGGTATCTTGATGATTTTGTAATCAGAGTGATTTGTTGTGAAATGAGACAAACTAATATCACTAACTTTTCCCTCATCTATCTTTAGAAAGCCACTCTTAATGACTTGGTTTTCAGAGTAAATCGTTCCATTCTGAATGATCAGCTTATTTGAAAATGAGCTCATTTTAAATGTACTCCTTTTATAAGAATTCATATTTAAAGCATAGCATCTCAATATATAGTTGTCTATACCGGTTGAAAAAACCATGTATGAAAATATAACAGGAATTATGACAAACTGTCGATTTTGATTTATAAAATTGGTATAGACATCTATATCTAATGGTGATAAGATATTTGTGTAAAAACGCTTCCAAGTAACAAGAAACAACATATTGTAATGCCATTTTATATTTATTGTTATTCAACTTTGGATAAGGGGGAAGTCATATGATGAAATACTTACAAAATATTGGCCGCTCTTTAATGCTTCCAGTAGCAGTATTACCAGCCGCTGCAATTTTAATGGGCATAGGATATTGGATTGATCCATCTGGCTGGGGAGCAGGTAATCCAATTGCGGCATTCTTAATTAAAGCTGGATCTTCTATTATCGACAACATGTCCATTCTTTTTGCAGTTGGTGTGGCTTTAGGAATGTCTAAAACCAAAGATGGTTCCGCAGCACTTAGTGGCTTAGTTGCATTTCTTGTTGTAACAACCCTATTATCAACTAACTCCGTTGCTTTGCTGCAAGGTGTAGATCCAGAAGGAGTTAACCCGGCATTTGCTAAGATTGAAAACCAGTTTGTCGGAATCCTTTCAGGTATTGTTGCTTCTATGATGTACAACCGCTTTAGTGAGGTGCAATTACCTGCAGCTTTAGCCTTCTTTAGTGGTAAGCGTCTAGTACCAATTATGACAGCTGTTTCTATGCTAGTTGTCTCAGTTGTTTTATTCTTTGCATGGCCAGTTATTTTTACAGGATTAGTTTCATTCGGAACTGCTATTAGTAAATTAGAGTTTATAGGCGCTGGTTTATATGGATTTTTTAACCGATTACTCATTCCAACTGGTTTACATCATGCATTAAACTCAGTATTTTGGTTTGACGTTGCAGGAATTAATGATATCGGTAATTTCTGGGCAGGTACTGGTACGAAGGGTATTACTGGAATGTACCAAGCTGGTTTCTTCCCGATTATGATGTTCGGTTTACCAGCAGCAGCTTTAGCGATGTATCATACAGCTAAGACAAAAAGAAAGAAACAAGCAGCATCTTTAATGTTAGCAGCAGGCTTTGCGTCATTCTTTACTGGTGTAACAGAACCACTTGAATTTTCATTCATGTTTTTAGCACCTGCACTATATGTTGTTCATGCAGCATTAACAGGTATATCTTTAGCCATTGCTTCATTATTTCACTGGACAGCAGGCTTTGGGTTTAGTGCAGGATTAGTCGACTTCATCTTAAGTTCAAGATTACCGTTAGCTAATCAGCCGTATATGTTGTTAATTCAAGGGTTAGTTTTTGCGATGATCTATTATGTATTGTTCCGTTTCTTAATAACTAAATTCAACCTAGCTACTCCAGGTAGAGAAGCTGATACAGATGCAAATGTACAAGAAGAGGGCACGGACTCAGCTGATAATAAGTTCGCTATTATGGCGAAGAAGATATATGAAGGTTTAGGTGGAGATGAAAATGTTACATCTGTAGATAACTGTGTGACTAGATTGAGGGTTGAAGTAAAAGATATGAATGCCGTTGATCAAGAAAAAATTAAATCAACAAACATTCCAGGGATAAATATTGTTGGTCCACAAAGCATACAAGTCATCATAGGGACACAAGTTCAATTTGTGGCTGATGAAATTGAAAAAATTAGAAAATAAAAAGAAGAAGACTACCTGATCGCTGAAACAGGTAGTTTTCTATTTTGTACGATCAGAAAGCATAAAATTTTATGGATGGTATATATAGGGAAAGCTAAGGCTTTCACCATTAGGGCTTGGCGACAAGCCATGCCTTTCCAAACGTATGTCGGTCATACGATGAATTTCTTTAAATAATTGTAAAAACCTAGCATTATTTAATATAATGAATAAGTAGTGATATCGAAAGGAGATCTTTATGTGATTGACAAACATTCTCCTCTTCCTTTGTATTATCAGTTAGAAGAGCAAATTAAAAAATCAATAATTTCTGAAGAGCTACAGCCTGGTGATGTATTGCCGTCAGAGAGAGAACTCTCAGAAAACTATCAAATAAGTCGAATGACGGTTCGACAAGCCATAACGAATTTAGTTAATAAGGGATATCTTTATAGAGAAAAAGGGAAGGGAACTTTTGTATCGAGTCAAAAGTTTGAACAAAATTTACAAGGACTCACAAGTTTTACAGAAGATATGAAGGCTCGAAACCTAGTTCCAGGGAGTAAGCTGTTACACTTCGAGATCTCCCCTGCTATAGAAGAAATAAAAGAGTGGCTTTCCCTTGAAGAAGAAGAACTTATTTATAAAATAAAAAGATTACGTTTAGCAAATGATGAACCGATTGCAGTTGAAACTAGTTATCTTCCAGTAAAGTTAATTCCGGGGCTAACACCAGATATTTTGGGAAATTCCTTATACAAGTATATTGAGGATGATCTACAGCTGAGTATTGGTCATGCAGCTCAAACGGTTGAAGCCGCTATTGTTAGAGATGAAGATATAAAACATTTGAATGTTAACAAAAATGTTCCTGTGTTGCTCATCCAACGAGAAACTTATTTAGAAGATGGTACACCACTTGAGATTGTTAAGTCTTCCTATCGTGCGGACCGATATAAATTTAAGATTAATATAGAACGAAAATAAATAAGCTTTACCTGCAAATTAAAATGTACCCTTTGTAAAGGACAGTTTAAAAAAAGCCTAGGCTGCGTTAAGAAGATGATCTCTGTATTGAACAGGGGTCATCTTTTTTAAATTCCATTGATATCTATAGTAATTGTAGTAATTCATATATTGCTTAATTTCTCTTCTTAATTCATCTAGAGTTGTACACTCTTTAATTGATGCTTCATCTTTAAGATGACCAAAGAAAGATTCTTGAGGGGCGTTATCCCAACAATTTCCTCGTCTTGACATAGATTGGTGTAATCCTAATTTCTTTACTGCCTTCTGAAAGTCAGGATGTGTATAATGGACTCCTTGATCTGAATGGATTAGTGCATCTTTTGCTTTCTTGAAATTTCTATTTGTCTTTAACTTTTTGAGAGTATCTGTAGCTAAATTTAAGGTCATTCGATCTGATACATGGTAGGCTAGGATTTCACCAGTTGAACCATCCTTAATTGCTGATAAATAAGCCCTCATTCCTTTTCCAAAATGAAGATAAGTGATATCAGTTAAGAGTACTTTCCAAGGTATTCCTTGTTTAAAATGTCTATTTAAAAGGTTTGGTACAACCCGATGCTCCTGTGTGGCTTTCATCATTCTTCTATAAGGATTTGCTTTTCGAATGGGGCAAATTATACTGTATTTTTTCATGATTCGTCGGATACGTTTCAAATTGTAGACAACATTAAATTGACCCGCCAATGTCATTTTGATTTGACGTGCCCCTTTCTTGCGATTTTTAAAATTGAAAGCTTTTAAGATAATTTCCTTTACTACTTCATCTTTTTTATCATTTTGTATTCTTCGTTCCTGTGATTTCTCAGTGAAATAATTATAATAACCACTTCTTGAGACGCCAGCTAGCTCACAAAGATAGCTCACCATATTTTTCAATTGATATTTTTCAATTACTGAACGAATTAAAAGATACTTTTGAAAGGGAGGAAGGATTATTTCTTCATCCCCCTTTCCGCGAATCGTATCTTTTTTAAAAGTTCGTTTTCAGCCTTTAGCAAGTTGATTTGTGCTTCTAAGCGAGCATTTTTCTCCTCTAAAGAAAGTTCTTTTTCTCTAGGACGCCCGGAGTTATCAGCTCTGGTATCACGTAAACCGTCTATCCCACTCTCATCAAAAGCATCTTTCCATCTTCTTCTCGCTGACCTGATCCGTTGTTTTCCTAACACATTTATATCAAAACCATATTCTTCAAATATCTCTCTAGCAAACTTTCCTTTTTCTTTCTCCGAAATGAAGATATGTTTAAATTCATCAGTATAAGTGATTCCTTTAGAGCTAACAGATTTAACATATTTATTAGTAGATAACTGCATAATCTCTTTTTCTGTAAAAGTCTTTTTACTCATAAAAATATTTCTCCAGTCCCTGTTGTAATTTTCTCTAGATGTTTTTTTATTATACAAAAAAGTACCCTATAGGTAGACTTTTTTTATGTGTCTACTCTATAGGGTACATTTTAAATGTAGGTAAAGCTTATTTATTTTCAATTTGGGTTAATAATGGGATTCTTCCACGGTATTTATGAATTAGCTGTTGATTATGAAAATCTGCTCCTTCAATATTTCCGCTCCGAAAAATTGGAGGTTCAAAATCATTATTTATCATAATCTTTATGGCCTCAGCAAAAATCCCATTTAGCATAGATGCTCCAACAACAGTAGAGGTAGGTCCGAATGGAACACCGAAATTTCCATATGTAATGGTTGCATCACCTGTATTCGCATGATTATTTAAAGCAAAATCAACAACTTGTGATAGATACTTTCCAGTTCTATGTCTAGAAGGTTGAGAATGAATATATTGAAATGAACTAATTCCAACAACATCTGCACCTTTATCTTTAGCATGAAGGGCAACGTCAATAGGTACTGGATTAAGTCCTGAAGTTGAAATTACTATTACAAGGTCATGAGGTTGTATATCCTGATGCTTTAAAAACTCTTCTGCATAGTGGTTTTGTCTTTCAAGTTGAGAAGATCTTACAGCATCTTCGTGAAGCATTAAAGATTCGATGAATATGGGTTTTATAGGTGCTAGTCCACCTGCTCGATAAAACACTTCCTCTGTTAGGATATGAGAGTGTCCACATCCAAATAATTGGATAATACCATTACTCATTATTGTTTCAGCCACTTTTGCTGCAACCTTCTCCATTCCTTCTTGTTCGCTTTCCATGACTAAACTCAATTTTTCTTGTATTTTTTCAAAATAGGCATCAAGCAAGTTATCCCACCTTTAAGAAATAAAAGTTACTTTTAATGTACCTTATGGTGTGAAGAAATGGAAGGAGATAACGTGAGAAAAGATAAAAGTATTGTATGTTAAAAAGTACGATTGTATAATATATTATACAATAACAAAAAATGGGAGAAATATATGAATTCAATTCAAACTCAAATTGCGGAGAATCTAAAAAATATACGTAAGCTTAGAGGGTATAGTTATGATCAGCTTGCTCAATTAACTGGTGTAAGCAAGGGGATGCTTTCACAAATCGAAAAAGGAGAATCAAGTCCAACGGTAAACACTCTTTGGAAGATTGCAAACGGTCTTCAAGTGTCATTTTCTTCATTAGTGGAGGAGAAAGAACCTACTGTTACAGTTGTGAGACTACACGAAAAAACAGCAGTAACAGAAAATGACGAACAATTACAAGTATATCCTTATTTTCCATTTGATTCATCTAAAAAGTTTGAGGTGTATTTTCTTGAATTAATGCCAGGTTGTGTTCATGAATCAGAAAGACATCATGGAAGTGTTGAGGAATATATTTTAGTTTGTGATGGAGAAGCAACAATCTCCATTCAAGATGTTAAATATGTTCTGAAAAAAGGGGATTCTATGCGTTTTCAGGCAAGTCAGTCCCATACGTATGCAAATCTTACGGATCAAAAAACGAGTTTTTATCTACTAATGTATTATTCATAAATCATGATGAGCAATAAAAAGGAGGTATTATTATGTCTACAACCACTTTAGCGAAAAAGCAATCTGATTTTCTTCAAGGAACACAAGGTGGGATTAGCATTGCGATTGGGTATTTACCTGTTGCTTTAACATTTGGCTTACTATCAAAATCTACTGGACTCTCACTTTCTGAGACAGTGTTAATGAGTTTAATTGTGTTTGCCGGTGCTTCACAATATATATGTTTAAGTTTACTAGCTGTTGGTACGGGAATTATCGAAATTATTTTCACAACATTCATCGTTAATATTCGCCATTTTTTAATGTCTGCTTCACTAAGTGAGAAGGTTGAAAATGACTCATTGTGGAAAAAGGCTCTGTATTCCTTTGGATTAACGGATGAAACGTTTACGGTGGCATCAACGAGGGATGGTAACGTCAATGCAGGATATTTATTTGGACTTATGCTTATTTCTTATGCAAGTTGGGTTATTAACTCAGGAATAGGATATGTTATTGGGGCAAGCTTGCCGACAACTGTTCAAGAAAGCATGGGTATTGCGTTGTATGCCATGTTTATTGGGTTATTAATCCCATCACTTAAGAAGCATCGAAAAGTGATGTATTTGGCAGTGGTTGCTGCGATTTTGAATTCACTTTGTTATGCATCTCAAATGATTTCAACAGGCTGGGCAATTGTTTTATCAACCTTGCTTTCAGCAATAATCGTGGAATTTTTCTATTCTAAACAAACAAATGAGGTGGAACAACGTGGATAAAACAATTTTATTGATGATTATTGGGATGGGATTAGTTACATATTTACCAAGAATGATTCCTTTAGTTGCATTAGGTCAGTTAAAATTGCCGGTATTTGTCCAAAATGTATTAAAGAATGTACCATATGCAACATTAGGTGCTTTAATTGTTCCAGGAATTTTTCTGATTAGTGATGATATCGTTTTCGGATTAGTAGGTGCGGCTGCAGCAACTCTAATAGCTTTTACTGGCGCAAATGTAATTGTTGTTGTTATGGGATCAATTGGTACCCTTGTTTTATATAGCATGTTTTTTTCGTAGGTTGAGAGGGAACAAAGACTTAAAAGCCTTCCCTTTTCAGTTCTAATGAAACGAGCTAAACACTAAACTAGAAATAAGAGCTTGTTCAAGGGGGAATGTGCGGATGAGGAAATGGTTAACGCGATCAATTTTACTTTATTTTGTATATGGATTAGCAGTGTACTGGTATTTATTTATCTTTTCCGGATCAAGCGTACCGGCCCCTTATGAGGGAACATCAGCTGATCCTGCAACCTTTATGACAGGGAGAGAATTGGTCTTGTCACAGGAATATTCGACCATTCGAAACTTCTTGTATTTTGTAACGATTCCGTTTGAATGGTTTTTATTATTTGTGTTCATGATAACAGGTTTTTCTCGTAAAATGCAGGACTGGTCAAATGCGACCTCGAAAATTTTCAGCTTTCAATCAGCTATATACTTTTTTTGGTTATCATTATTTATTAGTATTCTTTCCTTTCCTGTAGACATGATTGGTTATCAATTATCAAAAATGTATCATATTACAACGCAATCCTTTTCAGCTTGGATGAAGGATCAGCTCATTGATTTTTGGGTTAATTACTTGCTGATGACAGTTATCATCATTGTTCTTTACTGGCTTATCAAACGTTTTGAAAAAAGATGGTGGCTTTACGCATGGTTTTTATCGATTCCTTTCTCGTTATTTCTTATGTTTTTTCAACCGGTAGTTATTGATCCACTTTATAATGATTTCTATCCGTTACAAAACAAAGAACTAGAGGAAAAGATATTAGAGTTGGCTGATCAAGCTAATATTCCTGCTGAGCATGTATATGAAGTAAATATGTCAGAAAAAACAAATGCACTGAATGCGTATGTAACAGGAATTGGGTCTAACTCCAGAATTGTATTATGGGATACTACGTTAACTCGTTTAAGTGAAGAAGAAATCTTGTTTATTATGGCTCATGAAATGGGTCATTACGTGATGAATCATATTTATGTAGGTATTGCAGGTTATTTATTATTAAGCTTAGTTGGCTTATTTTTAATTGATAAGTTAATGAGATTGTTTATTAAGCGCAACGGTAAGTTTTTAAAGATCAGGTCAATGAAAGAGTTACCTTCCTTTCCGTTATTTTTATTGCTTTTAGGCGTGCTAACCTTTGCTTCAAGTCCACTTTCAAATACGGTAGCAAGGTATCAGGAAAAGTCAGCAGATATGTATGCGATTGAGATGACAGGTAACCATGAGGCTGCTATACAATCTTTCCAAGAGTTATCTAGGGCAGGGCTAAGTCAAGTTAATCCTCCAACATTGGTTAAGATTTTCCGGTATACGCATCCTACGATGTTGGAAAGAATTCTATATTTAGAAGAACATAAAAAAACAGAATGAAGATGAATCTGTTTTATAACAAGACTATTTTTATATAGTTTAATCACAAGAATGGGCTCGTTCCATTGCGCTCCAGACACTTGCTTTCCGCGGGGTGGACGCTGAGCCTCCTCGGCTTGCAGCCTGCGGGGTCTCAGCTGTCCCACTCCTCCCGCAGGAGTCAAGTGTCTTCCGCTCCATTGCACTATGGTTATAAAAATTCGAGAGTAATAACTCTTAATAAAACATATTTAAAAAGGGATTTGGTGTAGAAAACATCAAATCCCTTTTTCGTAGTTATATCAAGTGTGAATACGATTCCTAGACTTGTCAAAAACTTTTTTGAATTTTTTTCAAGAAAATTGTTCCATTTTTAATTAATCTGTTATATATTAGTTTTAGTTACAGAAAACTGTATTATAACAATTTAATGAGGGGTGTTTTTTCAAAAATGGCAACACAAATGACTGGTTGTAAAATTGTTGGAAACATGAGCCCAGAATTTCAGCAAGTATTAACACCTGAGGCGTTGAGGTTTGTTGAAAAGCTTGAACGAAATTTTGGAGATCGAAGACGAGAGCTGTTACAACGAAGAGAGGATAGACAAAGAGAAATTGATAATGGTAAACTGCCAGGTTTCTTAGAGGAAACAGAGCATATTCGTAACGGAGATTGGACGGTAGCTCCAATTCCACAGGATCTTCAAGATCGACGAGTAGAAATAACAGGACCTGTTGATCGAAAGATGGTCATTAACGCTTTGAATTCAGGTGCAAAAGTATTTATGGCCGATTTTGAGGATGCAACATCACCAAGCTGGGAAAATGTGATGAACGGCCAAATCAATCTCAAAGATGCTGTCCGCCGAACAATCTCCTTTGAAAATGAAGGCGGTAAGACCTATCAGTTGAATGAGGAAACAGCAACTTTAAAAGTAAGACCAAGAGGATGGCATCTTGAGGAAAAACATATAGAGCTTGATGGTAAAAGAATGTCTGCTAGCTTAGTAGATTTTGGGTTATTCTGTTTTCATAATGCAAAGGAGTTAATTGAACGCGGAAGTGGCCCTTATTTTTATTTACCTAAAATGGAAAGTCATCTTGAAGCAAGATTATGGAATGATGTATTTTGTTTTGCACAAGATGAATTAAATATTTCACGCGGAACCATTAAAGCAACTGTATTAATCGAAACAATCATGGCAGCCTTTGAAATGGATGAAATTCTTTATGAGCTGAAGGAGCACTCAGCGGGATTAAATTGTGGCAGATGGGATTATATTTTTAGTTATCTTAAGAAGCTTAGAAATTGTAGGTCTGTTATTCTACCAGATCGTGCGCAAGTAACAATGACTGTTCACTTTATGAGATCATACTCTTTGCTCGCTATCCAAACTTGTCATAAGCGCAATGCCCATGCAATGGGAGGAATGGCGGCACAAATTCCAGTGAAAAACAATCCAGTAGCCAATGAGCGAGCGTTTGAGAAGGTTCGTGCAGATAAAGAAAGAGAAGCAACATACGGCCATGATGGTACATGGGTTGCCCATCCTGCACTTGTTCAAGTGGCGAAGGATGTTTTTGATAAACATATGAAAACACCTAATCAGATTCACCGTAAACGAGAAGATGTAAACGTAACCGCAGAAGATTTGTTAGAGGTTCCGGATGGAATCATTACAGAAGAAGGGGTAAGAACAAATATTGATGTTGGGATCCGTTATATCGCTTCATGGCTTAGCGGAAGGGGCGCTGCGCCAATTCATAATTTAATGGAAGATGCAGCAACAGCAGAGATATCAAGAGCTCAAGTATGGCAATGGATTCGCCATCCACGTGGAATTCTTGAAGATGGTCGTAAATTAACATTCGAGCTTTATGATTTATTAAGAGATGAAGAGGTTCAAAAGATAAGAGAATCAGTGGGGGAAATAGCTTTTCAGAAAGGGCATTTTGAAGAAGGTGTTTTGGTTTTCGATGAACTGGTAAAACGCGATGAGTTTATTGATTTCTTAACGATACCGAGCTATGAAAAGCTTTAAACAGAATGTATTAAGGACAACAAAGGGGAAGTAAGAAAAAATTTTTATAAATGGGGGAATAAAAATGAACGGTCAAACAAGAGTAGAAGCATTACAAGAAAGCTGGGAGTTAGATAAACGTTGGGAAGGCATTACACGTCCTTACAGCGCGGAAGAGGTTATTCGTTTAAGGGGTTCAATTGATATCGAGCATACACTGGCAAGACGAGGGGCAGAAAAACTTTGGAATTACCTTCACAATGAGGACTACATTCATGCACTTGGTGCACTTACAGGAAATCAAGCTGTACAGCAAGTAAAAGCTGGCTTAAAAGCAATTTACTTAAGTGGTTGGCAGGTAGCAGCAGATGCGAATCTTTCAGGGAATATGTATCCAGATCAAAGCTTATATCCTGCAAACAGTGTTCCACATGTTGTAAAGCGTATCAATCAAGCCTTGCAACGTGCTGATCAAATACAGCATCTTGAAGGAGAAGGGAATATTGACTGGTTTGCACCGATCGTTGCGGATGCTGAGGCTGGCTTTGGCGGTCAATTAAATGTTTTTGAATTAATGAAATCAATGATTGAATCAGGTGCTGCAGGGGTTCATTTTGAAGATCAATTATCTTCGGAGAAAAAGTGTGGTCATTTAGGTGGAAAGGTATTATTACCAACTCAGACTGCTGTAAAAAATCTTATTTCAGCTCGCTTAGCAGCTGATGTTATGGGAACACCAACGATTATTATTGCTCGAACAGATGCAGACGCAGCAGATCTTATTACAAGTGATGTTGATCCTGCTGATCATGAGTTTATTACAGGTGAGCGCACAGTAGAAGGATTTTTCCGTACTCGTTCCGGAATTGATCAGGCAATTAGTCGAGGACTTTCATATGCACCATATGCAGATTTAATCTGGTGTGAAACATCTGAGCCTAATTTAGAGCAGGCACAAAAATTTGCTGATGCTATTCATGAGAAGTTTCCTGGAAAACTATTAGCTTACAACTGTTCACCTTCATTTAACTGGAAGAAAAAGCTTGATGATGAGACAATTGCAAACTTCCAAAAAGAAATTGCTAAAATGGGTTATAAATTCCAATTTGTTACACTTGCTGGTTTCCATGCTCTAAATCATAGCATGTTTGAGTTAGCACGAGGCTATCGTGATCGTGGCATGGCTGCTTATTCTGAGCTTCAACAAAATGAATTTTCTAGTGAAGTACATGGATATACAGCTACTAGACATCAGCGAGAGGTTGGAACAGGTTATTTTGATGAAGTAGCTCAAACGATTTCTGGTGGAACGTCTTCAACAACAGCGTTGAAGGGATCAACAGAAGCGGAGCAGTTTACAAAAGCATAATAAAAGGAGAACGGCCAAGGACTACATCCTTGACCGTTCTTTTATATTACATTGGATAATCACAGAAATAAAGACTGCACATGGCAGCCTTATCCTAGCTTACGCAATCCTTTGTATTCTTTTGATAGTTTCATAAATACTGTCTTGTTCTTTGTGTCAAGTGCATCATTGATACGTTCTTCTAGCAATTCTTTTTTCCTGTTAAACAACGCTTCATCCAAAATCATTTGAATATACATGTCTAATACAGGTTGCTCGGATGGAACGTTTTTCGTGTTACGGGACTTCATGATTTCAGTGTACGACGACTTTTTATTTTTCATGAAAGATCACCCCTGATGCCTTTTTTATATTGTATGGAATTTTTAGGAGAAAATCAACCAAATTGTTAAAATTTTTAAAAAATTTAACAGGAATATTTTTGGAATGTATGAAAATCTTACAATAGGAAAAGATATTCCAAAGGATGTGATGTCATGTATAAGGAAGAAGAAACAGAATTATCACCAACAGCTTTAAATCCACTGGTTGGAATTGAAATGGAAGATAGAGATCGTTTGAGAAGCCCATTTGAGGATTCAGCAGCTCAGAATAATGAATGACTTCTTTACAAATATGTAAAAGAAGTCATTTTTTTATGGAGTTTTTGTAAATTTATAGAATTTTTAAAAAAGACATGCTAGATTATTTATGGGATATTTTACCTAATAATTTAGTAAGAGGTGCAAAACGGTGATTGATACGAACAAAATGGTAGTGGAAGATTATCTTATTAACCGATTTACTATGGCCATTCTCCCTGGTGAAAATAGGTACATCACTGAGGTACTAGAGCTTGAGCAAGATCTTACTGTTGGAAAACGCCCAATGGATGTTATTGACCAAAGTTGCAGATATTTTGGGAGCAGTTATAATGGCAGGAAGGAAGGGACTAAAGACTTAATGGGTGTTACACATAAACCACCAATTGTAATTGACCCGGCAAACTCAATTTACTTCTTCCCAACAACATCCTCCACACGGCCACATTGTGCATGGCTTTCACATAGTTTTGTGAAAGAATATGTAGGAACGAATGAAGACAATACTTGCATTACATTTACAAATGGTAAAGTAATAACGTTACCAATGTCAGTAGGGTCCTTTGAAAATCAACTTTTCCGCACAGCACAGTTAAGAACGATTATTTCTTCAAGAATTGAACAGGAACAAAGAAAAATAAATATGCTTCTTTTTCCGAAAGGTGAGAAGGAAGTTAGTTCATTTTATGAACAAATGATAAGAGAAATGAATCGATTTCAATAATTAACTTCATTGTGAATAAGATAGAACGAGACGAAGCTATCCGATTTGTGGGTAGCTTTTTCAGGGTCTACCTAACACATAAGGATTAACTAATAATGCAACATTTAGGCATGTTTATTCGTATTACTGCTAAGACAGTTTGATTACAAAGGAGAATATGATGTCATTTAAAAAGAGAAGAGAGAAACATTTAAGAAAACGAAGAGCCAAAAGAAAGCATGATACTTATTCCATATTCGATTTCTTTGCGGATGTTGTCTTTTATTTTCCTGAACTTATTTTTCTACCGTTCCGAATAGTATGGTATGGAATAAGAGTCATTTTTAGATTTTTTGATTGGACCTAGTTGAACTTATTTTTCTTTATTAAGTGAGCACTAATATTTATGTTTGTGTACTTTTTCCAAAATTTGTCTTTTCTGGTTTAAATAAATATAATTCCATAATTTCAGATACTTTGTTTCGAATTCTAGGATTAAAATAATTGTGTTTTTCTTCATATCCGTTGTAAATAAAGGAATAAAGAGTGAATGCTTCGTCTCGTTCAACCTGATGAACTTTAATGTTTCGTTTTTGAAGCTCTCGCTTAACGTCAGCCAAATCCTTTTGTGCGAGTTTTAACGACTCTTCAACAATAGATAAATATGGACGATGTAATTTAAATGGACTTTGTTGAATAACTGCTAAATCTCTATTAAAAATTGAAACAGCCATCGGTAAATAAATTGCTTGTTCGATCATGTCTCGAACGTCACTTGGTATTCTTGTCACAGAAATGCCCCCTATCGATACAGAACATTTGTTCGTATTTAATTATAATCGAATCCTAATAAATTCGCAAGTATGACAAACTTAGTAAGTACCTGTATCTTTTAAGTTTTAACATAAGTGTGTACAATAGATACAAAGGATTTTACAAGGAGTATAAGATGAACTTTGAGACGTTGCAGGACATTTTTACATTAGAATATTTAATGGAACTATTTGAGACCTATCGTTCATTTGGTCCATTTTTCGCTATATTATTACCAATGTTAGAAGCCTTTTTTCCATTTTTACCACTAGTTATCTTTATTGTTGCCAATGTAAATTCATTTGGACTATGGATGGGATTTTTTTTATCTTGGATTGGGGCTTGTTTAGGTGCTATTATTGTATTCGTTATAATGAGGAAACTTGGCGAATGGAGAGTTTTTAAGAGCCTGAAAGAAAAAAAGGGAATTAAAAAGCTGTTAACCTGGATTGAACGAAGAGGATTTAGCCCGCTTTTTCTAATTCTTTGTTTTCCGTTTACTCCGTCGGCAGCGATTAATGTTGTTGCAGGTTTGTCCAGAATTAGTTACTGGCAGTTTATATTAGCAGTTCTGTCGGGGAAACTAGTTATGATTTTCTTGGTAAGTTTTATTGGGCAGGATCTGCACGCTCTTATAACAAAGCCAATTCGATCTGTTATAGCAGGGGTTGTAATCTTTTTACTATGGTTTATTGGAAAAAGAGTCGAAAAAAGACTGAATACTACCATAACGGTTGAGAAAAAAGAACACTAACCTTTAGGAGGTTATATGAAAAAGCGTAAAATTGCTTTTACGGCAGTAGGAGTATGTTTAACAGCTATTATTGTGAAAAATTTGATTTTTGTTGAATATAAGGTAGAGGGAGTTTCCATGCAGCCAACATATGAGGAAGGAAGATTGCTTTCTATTAACAAGTTAAGCTTATATTTTTCCTCGTTAAAGAGATTTGATGTGGTCGTATTCCAACTCCCAAATAGTGACGACATTTATGTGAAAAGAGTGATTGGTCTTCCGGGTGATGAACTTCATTATAAGGATGATCAGCTTTATGTAAATGGAAAGGCTGTAAATGAACCTTTTCTTTCTCCTGAAGATCTAGATGTTACGAAGCAGACAGGAAACTTTACGCTCGAGGATATTATAGATAAAGGAACAATACCAAAAGGTTATATATTTGTTATAGGTGACAACCGTATCCAAAGCCGGGACAGTCGTCATTTTGGTTTAGTGAAAATGGATGATGTCATAGGAATTGTAGGTAATGAAGAATAATGCTAACTCAACTTGTTTATAACTTGTGGAGTTAGCATTTTTTTGTTGATAAAGGGAGGGCGTGTGCTGTTGTTCATTAGGTGGATGAATGACAAAAGTGGCGGTGTAGAAGAGAGAGTGGTGTCGTTCATAGGGGCGATGAACGACAAAAGTGTTGAGGTAAGAGAGAGTGGTGTCGTTCATAGGGGCGATGAACGACAAAAGTGTTGAGGTAAGAGAGAGTGGTGTCGTTCATAGGGGTGATGAACGACAAAAGTGTTGAGGTAAGAGCGAGTGGTGTCGTTCATAGGGGTGATGAACGACAAAAGTGTTGGTGGAAGAGCGAGTGGTGTCGTTCATAGGGGAGATGAACGACAAAAGTGTTGGAGAGGAGAGAGAGTGGTGTCGTTCATAGGGGTGATGAACGACAAAAGTGTTGAGGTAAGAGAGAGTGGTGTCGTTCATAAGGTGGATGAACGACAAACCCTAGATAGAATCAGTCACAGATGGTCTTCAAAAGCCCGGATGATGAAGCCCAGCCCAATAGAATCCCCACAAACGTTCTTCAGAACCCCCAATCAATCAAAATATAAAAAATCAAACATACACAAAGAAGAAAAAATTCCCTAATATTTCTATTAAACTATATTATAATGAAAGTAATGAGCAATGGCTCAGAAACATGAATTAAGGGGGATGGAGAAATGCGAGAGGTTGTGATTACTGCAGCAGTGCGAACACCTATTGGTTCTTTTGGAGGCGCTTTCAAAGACCTTTCACCTACACAATTAGCTGTACCTGTTCTAGACGAGGTTGTAAAAAGAAGTAAGCTTCAAAAGCAAGATGTGGAAGAAGTGATTTTAGGACATTGTATTCAAAGGACAGATGAGCCTAATACAGCGAGGACAGCGGCTCTATTAGCTGAATTTCCTGATACAACAACAGGTTATACAATCCAGCGACAGTGTGCATCAGGGTTACAGGCTATTTTATCTGCAGCTATGCAAATTCAAACAGGACATTCAAATATTGTGATAGCAGGCGGAGTGGAGGTAATGAGCTCAAGTCCATACTTACTTAAGCAGCATCGATGGGGATCACGTCTTCAGCATGGCCAGGTAACAGACAGTGTGTGGGAAATATTAGAGGATCCAATTCACCATATAATGATGGGGGAAACAGCTGAAAATGTGGCAGAGGAATATGGTATCACAAGAAAAGAGCAGGATGAACTTGCATTATCAAGTCATAATCGTGCTTTAGCGGCAATTGAAGGTGGGAAGTTTGCACAAGAAATCTTGCCGATAAGTGTGAAAACGCGTAAAGGGGAAAATGTTGTTTCTCAAGATGAAGGACCACGACAGGTTTCAAGTGATAAACTCACGGCTTTAGCACCGATTTTTAGAGAGAATGGAACAGTAACAGCCGGGAATGCTTCTTCCTTGAATGATGGGGCGGCTGCACTTGTTTTAATGTCAAGAGAAGAAGCGGAAAAAAGAGGATTGCCGATTTTAGCGAAAATATCACACTATACTGTTGCTGGGGTAGATCCAAAAGTAATGGGAATCGGTCCTGTTCCAGCTATTCAAAAGGGATTAGCATCATTAAATTGGTCTGTTCAAGATCTAGATGTTGTTGAAATAAATGAGGCCTTTGCTGCTCAATATCTTGCTGTTGAGAAACAGCTGGAGCTGGATAGAGAAAAAGTAAATGTTAATGGAAGTGGAATTAGCTTAGGACATCCAATTGGCTGTACAGGTTCTCGTATTGTGGTTAGTCTTTTGCATGAAATGCAACGAAGAGAGGCGCAAAAAGGTCTTGCTGCATTATGTGTAGGTGGTGGCATAGGGGTAGCCTTGTTTATTGAAAGAGACTAAGAAATAGCAAGAGGCTGAGATTCTCAGTCTCTAATTTTGTTTTGAGTCAATCTGTTATAGCTTAGTAGAAAAGTGAATGCAACTCCAAACAAAACAATAAATAATAGAAGTACATACTGAAAAGATAAAAGGTTTGCTACGAGTGGACCTATACTAGCACCTGTTAATAATGTAAATGAATACAAAGAAATGGCTGTTGCTCGCTTATCCCCGGCCGATTCACCGATAAATGTAATGAGTGATGGAATAAAAATAGCGACAGCAGAGACAAAGAATAAGGATAAGATGGTGATTAGTATGAGCTGTTTTGTTAATAACATGAGTGCGAGGGAAGAGATGATCATCGCTATGCAAGTAAGCAAGATGTTAATGAGTGAATATTTTTTTATCCAAAAGCTGCTGAATAAGGAAAGAGGCGTACCAATTAAGGCGATACATCTACTGTAAAAAAGTTCTTTTTCTAGTTCAACATAGTATTGAGCAAATTCTTCATAAATAGAAACAAATGACATCAAAGTAATAAAGGTTATGCTAAGTCCTAAAATGATTGGGGTTTGAATTAGTCTACCTGTTGTGAAGGTGTCGGCAGGTTTCCTTTTCTTTTGAACGGACACATTAGGAAGAAGATAGAAGGCACATAGAGACAAACATAAATAACTTACCCCGAAGAAATAAAAAACAGCCCGCCAATCTAGCACATTCACCGTTAGCGAACTAATCAGTTGTCCGATAATACCAGCCATTAAAAACCCTGTATTAATGATCGCAATAATGAATGTTCTCCTGTTTACTGTAAACGCATCAAAGCAATAGGCATAGGCAACAGGGGCAAAGCTTCCTAACACAAATCCTTGAAGTCCTCTAGAAAGGTAAAAACTTGTGAGTGAAGTGGAAAAGGTGATTATCAGCGTTAAGCAAAAGGAGGCAACCATGCCGAAAAACAATACATTTCTTTTTGAAAGTGAAGCTGATATTGGACCAAAGCATAGTAGTCCTGTTGCGTAACAAAACGTAAAGATTGTACTTGAAAAAACGGCTTCACCATATGTAATCGACAGCCCTTCTGCAAGTTCGGTATAAATCGGGATAAGTAAATAAATATTACTAGCCACACAAACAGCCGCAAACCAGAAAAACAGTTCCACGATACGATCCTTCATCATCAGATACCTCCTAATGATAACGTATGTTTCAAGAGTAATAGAGGTGTATTCCTTATACAAAAGTTGGTAGAGATGAAAAATGGAATTTGCCTGTAAAGTAAAGTAAAATAGTAAGAGATAGCTAGATCGAAAATTAATACTAAAAAACTACCACGCTACTTTAGTTGTGGTAGTTGTTTTTTCATATAAGAACAAAGAAAATGACCGTTTAATAACACTCTAAAACGTAAGTGGGGAATAAACATGAGTATTCAATTTATCTTGGGGCGCTCTGGAACCGGGAAAACAGAGACGATGTTAAATGAAATAAGAGACAGGCTCTTTCAAGAACCAATTGGCCGTCCGATTATTTATCTCGTACCAGACCAAATGACGTTTGGGGCAGAATATGAGTTAATACGTACACCAAATTTAGGTGGGATGATACGTGCACAAACATTTAGCTTTAGCCGTTTAGCTTGGAGAGTTTTACAGGAAACAGGGGGAATGACTCGTCATCATTTATCTGGTACTGGAATTCAAATGCTTCTCCGGAAACTCGTTGAGGAGTATAAACAAGATTTTAAAGTATTTGCCAAAGCAAGTGATAAAAATGGCTTTATTGAACAGCTAGAAGTTATGTTAACAGAGTTTAAACGATATTGCTTATCACCTCAAGAGTTGGAAGAGTTTGTAGCAAATGCTCAAACCGAGCATGATCGTAAATCATTAACCGATAAACTTCATGACATGGCCATTCTTTATAAACAACTGGAAATTCAATTAAGCCATAAATACGTAGATTCTGAGGATTATTTGAAGCTATTAGCTGAAAAGGTAGAAAACTCAAGTTATTTACAATCTGCTGATATTTATATTGATGGCTTTCATAGCTTTACGCCACAAGAATATGAAGTGGTTGCTGCCTTAATGAAGCATGCACAAAATGTAAAGATTGCTCTTACTGCAGATAAAGCATATAAAGAATTCCTGCCTCATGAATTGCACTTATTTCAAATGACGGGAAAAACGTACAATACCATTCTCGAGCTGGCTACTGAGGCAGGTAAGCAAGTGGACGAGCCAATAGTTCTTAAAGAACAGCATCGCTATGCTGGAAGTCAGTCGTTACAACATTTAGAAGCATTTTATGATATAAGACCAACAACTGTTTTTGATCAAGATCCTGATGTTACGATTTTTCAGGCTACCAATCGCCGCTCTGAGGTTGAAGGAATTGCAAGGGAAATTCAATCACTTATTAGAAATGGTCATTATCGTTATCGTGATCTTGCTCTACTTATACGAAATTCCAATGATTATCGAGATGTGATTGAACAGGTATTCCGTGATTATGAAGTACCGTTTTTTATTGATCAAAAGCGTTCCATGCTCAATCATCCTTTAGTGGAGTTAATTCGTTCTACAATCGAAATTATCAATGGATTTTGGCGTTATGAAGCAGTATTTCGTGCTGTGAAAACAGAGCTGCTGTTTCCGATTAAAAAAGACAAATATGCTATGCGCGAAGATATGGACTTGTTAGAAAACTATGTTCTTTCTTATGGCATTCAGGGATCGAAGTGGACAAATGGGGATCGTTTTCGTTACCGCCGTTTCTATTCACTTGATGATGAATTTGTTGTCACAGATGACGAAAAAGAAATGGAGGACAAGCTAAATCAGTTACGAGAGCTTATTGTTCAACCAATTCAAACTTTGCATAAAAGGTTAAAGCGAAGTCAAAATGGTCAAGAGATGGCAGAAGCTTTGTTTCTTTATTTAGAAGAATTGCACATTCCTGAAAAGCTTGAAGGACTTCGGATTGCAGCAGAAGAAAAAGGGTTGTTATTAGAAGCGAGAGAGCATGATCAGGTTTGGCAGGCAGTCATAAACTTATTAGACGAGTTCGTTGAAATGATGGCGGAAGAACCTGTGTCTTTAAAGCTTTTCTCAGAGATGCTTGAAACAGGTTTGGAGTCAATGAAATTCTCGTTAGTGCCACCAGCAATTGACCAGGTGCTAATTGCAGATCTTGAAAAATCCAGGTTTTTCAACGTGAAGTGCTCATTTATTGTTGGAGTAAATGATGGGGTTATTCCTGCTCGACCAAAGGAAGAAGGCATTTTAACAGAGGATGATCGAGAGGCTCTTCATTATCAGGGGGTCAATCTTGCACCAACCGCAAGACAGCAGCTGCTTGATGAAAACTTTATCATTTATATGGCATTATCAAGTTCATCTGAAAAATTATATCTCTCCTATGCGATGGCGGATGAAGAAGGAAAGGCATTGTTGCCTTCTGTCATTATTAAGCGAATGGAAGAAATGTTTCCAACAATAAAGCAGCAGCGCTTATTGAATGAGCCGGAGCAGCTTTCACCAAAAGAGCAATTATCGTTTATCGTAAACCATCATGTAACACTTTCTTATGTTACATCTCAATTGCAATCGTGGAAAAGAGGATATCCGATTCACTCATTATGGTGGGATGCTTATAACTACTTTGTCTCATCTGATAATCAACAACTCACTCAGAAGGTGTTAAGCAGTTTAACGTATGAAAATAGACCAGAACAGCTAGAAACATCTGTTAGTCGTGAACTATATGGTGAACATATTCAAGGAAGTGTGTCGCGAATGGAGAAATTCAACAGCTGCCCATTCTCTCATTTTGCTTCACATGGTTTAAAGCTAAGAGAAAGACAGTTTTTCAAGCTTGAGGCACCTGATATAGGGCAAATGTTCCACTCTGCCTTGAAACTGATTTCTGATCGCTTACATCATTTAAAATTGGATTGGAAAGAGTTAACGAAGGATCAATGTGAGCGACTTTCTAATGATGCGGTTGAGCAGCTTGCACCAAGATTACAAAAAGAAATCTTATTAAGCTCAAATCGTTATCATTATATCAAGCGAAAGCTACAGAAAATTCTTGCCCGTGCTTCATCTATTCTTAGTGAACACGCAAAGGCGAGTGGCTTTGCACCAGTTGGCCTAGAGCTTGGTTTTGGTAAAGGTGGAGAACTACCACCCATTCGTTTTACATTGCCAAATGGCTGTACGATGGAGGTTGCGGGAAGAATTGATAGAGTTGATAAAGCAACAGGTTCAAATGGTGTACTGTTAAGAATTGTTGATTATAAATCAAGTGAAAAAAATGTCCAGCTTTCTGAGGTCTATTATGGTTTAGCGCTTCAAATGCTAACCTATTTAGATGTTATTATTTCGAACTCAAAGCTGTGGTTAGGAATTGAAGCTACTCCTGCCGGGGTATTATATTTCCATGTTCATGATCCAATGATTCAGGCTTCTTCTCTTTTACCGGAAGAAAAGCTTGATGATGAAATTTTTAAGAAGTTTAAAATGAAAGGACTTTTACTCGGTGATGAGGAAGCAGTGAAATTGATGGATCAGTCTCTTACGGAAGGAACCAGTTCAAATATCATTGCTGCCGGCTTGAAAAAGGATGGAGGATTTCGCTCCACATCCTCTATAGCGAGTGAAGCTGAATTCGAGTTATTGCGTCAACACGTGCGATCCACTTTCAAGAAGATTGGAACGAATATTACAGATGGAATAATCGATATTAGCCCTTACAAGCTTAAGGATAAAATGCCTTGTACGTATTGTGAATATAAATCTGTATGTCAATTTGATGAATCGTTAGAGGAAAATAACTACCGTATCTTAAAAAGTGAAAAAAATGATGAAGTATTAAAACGAATGAGAGAGGAGGCTGGAGTTGATGAGTGAAATCATAGCTAAGCCTGAGAACAGCCAATGGACGGATGATCAATGGAAGGCAATTGCTGCAAGTGGACAAGACATATTAGTAGCCGCTGCTGCCGGATCGGGAAAAACAGCCGTTTTAGTTGAACGAATCATTCGTAAAATTCTTTCAAAAGAAAATCCTGTTGATGTTGATTCTTTATTAGTTGTTACGTTTACAAATGCTTCTGCAGCTGAGATGAGGCACCGTATTGGTGAGGCACTTGAAAAAGCACTAAAGGAAAATCCATCTTCACTACACTTACGCAGACAGCTTACATTACTCAATAAAGCATCAATTTCAACTCTACACTCGTTCTGTTTACAGGTTGTCCGAAAGTATTATTACTTGATTAATATTGATCCTAGCTTCCGTATTGCTGATTCAACAGAAGGTCAGCTTTTAATTGATGAAGTTCTTGATGAATTATTTGAAGAGGAATACAGTCAGGAAGATAACGAAGAATTTTTTGATTTAGTTGATCGTTATACATCTGACCGAAGTGATCTTGAGCTTCAATCTTTAATTCGAGAGCTGTACTTTTTTTCAAGATCACATCCAATGCCAAGTGTTTGGCTGAATCAGCTTGCTGCCATGTATGACCTAGACGATGACTTTGATATGAATTCGTTACCGTTTATGAACTACCTAATGCAGGATATTGAGATGCAGTTATCAGGTGCTCGGGAGCAGCTTCTTCAAGCAATGGAGCTTACGAAAAAACCAGCCGGACCTGCTCCACGTGCGGAAAACCTTGACGATGACTTAAAGCTGCTGTCAGATATACTGGCGCATAAGCATTCTTGGGATGAAATGGGTGAACAACTAAAAAAGTTTAAAATGTCACGTGCTAAGATCGTCAAGGGTGATCAATATGATAAGAGTTTAACAGATCAAGTGACAGCTTTGCGTAATGCGGTTAAAAAGCAAATCGAGCAATTACGTGATGAATTGTTTTCTCGTTCCCTTCAGCATTATAGGCAGGATTTTGTTCATTTAAAGCCTGTTGTCAAAAAGCTTGTTGATCTTGTTCAGCAGTTTGCCCATCGTTATGAAGGCATGAAAAAAGAAAAAGGAATCGTCGATTTTGCTGATCTAGAGCATTATTGTTTACAAATTCTGCAAACAGATGAAAATAAACCAAGTGAAGCGTCTCTTTATTATAAACAGCAGTTTGTAGAGGTTCTTGTTGATGAGTATCAAGATACGAATCTCGTTCAAGAATCGATTTTAAAGCTTGTGACAAAAGACGAAGAAGCAACAGGAAATCTCTTCATGGTAGGAGATGTAAAGCAATCCATATACCGCTTCCGTCTTGCAGAGCCTTTTCTATTTTTAAGCAAATATAAACGATTTACACAATCTGCTGAGCAAACAGGAATGCGCATTGATTTATCGAAAAACTTCCGAAGCCGCTCAGAAGTGCTAGATGGAACGAACTATTTATTTAAACAAATTATGGGCGAAACAGTTGGAGAAATTGTGTACGATAATGACGCAGAATTAAAGCTTGGTGCCACGTATCCAGAAAATGATCTGATGAAAACGGAGCTTTTACTCATTGAACGTGGTAGTGGAGACGAACAAGAAAAAGATGGTGACACAGAAACCGAGGGCGTTTTTGATGAACAAGAGCTAGAAACTGTTCAGCTTGAAGCGAGATTAATGGCTCGTAAGATTAAGACATTAATAGACGAACAATTTCCTGTATACGATCGTGGAATTGGTGGAACGCGTCCTGTTACGTATCGAGATGTTGTCATTCTTCTGCGCTCTATGCCATGGGCGCCACAAATAATGGAAGAATTTAAGCAAGCTGGAATTCCGGTTTATGCGAATTTATCAGATGGCTATTTTGAAGCAACTGAAGTAGCGATCATGCTATCCCTTCTGAAGATCATTGACAATCCATATCAAGATATCCCGTTAGCTGCAGCACTTCGTTCACCAGTCGTTGGTTTATCGGAAAATGAATTGGCCATTATTCGTACATTCGATCATAAAGGAATGTTTTATGATGCAGTTAAAGCCTTTTTGGCTTCTAACGATGCAAGGTATGAAAAGCTTTATGAAAAGTTACATCCTTTTATTGATCTTTTGCAGGGCTGGAGAGACATAGCGAGACAAGGATCAGTTTCCGATTTAATATGGCAGCTTTACCGTGATACAAAGTTTTTTGATTTTGTTGGCGGAATGCCTGGTGGAAAACAACGACAAGCAAATCTTCGTGCTCTATATGATCGCGCCCGTCAATATGAAGCAACGTCATTTAGAGGGCTATTCCGCTTTTTACGTTTTATTGAACGTATGCAGGACCGCGGCGATGATTTAGGGGCAGCACGTGCGCTTGGAGAGCAAGAGGATGTCGTAAGGCTTATGACAATTCACAGCAGTAAAGGGTTAGAGTTTCCAATCGTGTTTGTTGCAGGGCTTTCCAAGCAATTTAATATGATGGATTTAAATAAAAAGTATTTGCTAGATAAAGAGCTTGGATTTGGGACAAAGCTTATTAACCCTAAACTTCGAGTAAGCTACCCAACACTGCCTTATATTGCTCTGAAGAAAAAAATGAGAATGGAACTTCTTGCTGAGGAAATGCGAGTGCTTTATGTTGCGCTTACTCGTGCAAAAGAAAAGCTGTATTTAGTAGGAACATTAAAGGACCCGGATAAAACGATAACGAACTGGAGAAATCACATAGCACATCAAGATTGGCTATTACCTGATTTTGAACGGGCTAAAGCGAAAAGTTACCTTGATTGGGTTGGCCCTGCGTTAATTCGCCATAAAGATTGTGTTGTGTTAGGTGATGGACAAATTTGTTTAACAGAAGAAATATCAAGTCACCCATCGCGATGGACAATTCAACAAGTAAAAGGAGAAGAGCTTGTTGAAGCATTCAAGGATGATCAAGAACGAAATGATGAATTGCTTAGTTCTATTCAAAAAGGTGAAGCTGTGATGCTTGAAAGTGAGCAGAAGCAAGTAGTCATAGATCAGCTTTCTTGGTCGTACCCATTCCAGCAAGCAACAAAAAGTCGCTCTAAGCAATCTGTGACAGAGATGAAAAGACAACGGGAGATTACAGATGAGTATAGTGATCAGCAGCTCATTAAGAAACAAGCCTCTCAATCATTGTTATATAATCGACCAAGCTTTATGCAAAGCAAGTCAATATCACCGGCTGAGAGAGGAACAGCCATGCATGCTGTCATGCAGCACATTCCTTTAACTGAAAAAGTAACAAAAGCTGAAATTGAAAAGAAAGTGGAAGAGCTTGTTACAAAGGAAATTCTTACAGAAGATTTGGCTAAAGTGATCAATATCGGGCAAATTGTTGCCTTTTTCTCTTCAGATATCGGCCTAAGATTGCAAAATGCACACAATGTTTATCGAGAAATTCCATTTAGTTATGCGTTAGAGGCAAATACTCTTTATGAAAATGTGAAGGATGAACCGATTTTAGTTCAAGGAGTAATCGACTGTTTATTTGAAGATGAACATGGTACTGTTTTGTTAGATTACAAAACTGATACGATACAAGGTAGAATAACAGCAGAAAAAGATGAGCTTGAAAACATATTAAGTGATCGCTATCGAGTTCAAATTGATTTGTATACAAAAGCAATCGAAGATATTATCCACCGTCCTTTACAAGAAAAATATTTATTTTTCTTCGACGGAGGACATCTCATAAAAATGTAAAAAGATGCAATCGGTGAATATCCATCGATTGCATTCTATTGTCCATGTGTAAGTGGCTAAGAAAGGATGATGAAAAGATGCGTATTTTGCATACGGCAGATTGGCACCTTGGACGAGCTCTAGAAGGTCGTAGTCGATTAGCTGAACAGGCTGATTTTATTGATGAGCTTGTACGAATTGTAGAAGAAGAAAAAGTAGACGCCATATTAATGGCTGGTGATGCATTTGATACGGTCAACCCACCGGCTGCAGCGGAGCAACTGTTTTATGAAGGCCTTTCTAGATTATCAGATCATGGTAAACGTCCAATCGTTGTGATTGCAGGAAATCATGACAACCCTGACCGCTTATCTGCAGCATCACCTTTAGCTGGGAACCATTCCATTCATTTAATTGGTTATCCAACAACTGAATTGATTAAATTAGATATCCCGAGTGCAGGAGAGCAAATGCTGGTTGCTGCACTTGCATATCCTTCAGAAGCAAGACTTGAACAAGTATTATCACAGGAGCATGATGAAGTGCTGCTTCGTAATAAGTATGATGAACGTATACGTGATCTTTTTTCGATGATGAGTAAACAATTTCAAAAGGACACAGTGAATATTGCGATGAGTCATATTCATGTTGCTGGAGGAAGCTCAACAGATTCGGAACGTCCAATTGAAGTTGGTGGAGCTTATACCGTTGCAGCGACAAGTATGCCTGAGGCTGCTCAGTATGTTGCATTAGGTCATTTACACCGCCCACAAAACATTAAGCGTGCGAGCACATTAACCAGGTACTCAGGCTCACCGCTTGCGTATAGCTTTTCAGAAATCGGTTATGCAAAATCGGTCACGATTTTAGATGCTGAACCAAATCAGCCTGTTGTGATGAAGGAGATACCATTATCATCTGGCAAGCCTTTGGTGAAATGGAAAGCAACAGAGGGGATTAGTCAGGTTCATAGCTGGCTTGATGAAGGAAAAGACCATAATGCATGGATAGATTTAGAAATTCATTTAACTAGTACTCTCTCAATTGAGGAAATCCACCGCCTTCGTAAATGGCATCCAGGCTTCATTCATATCCGACCTGTGTTTCAAGCTGAGCTGGAGGTTGCAGCAACAAGACAATCAAACCTCCCAATTGACCAATTGTTTTCGCAGTTTTACGAAAAACAAACAGGGGGAGCAAAACCGGAGGAGGAGCTTGTTCGCTTATTTTTAGAACTCGTTCAGCAGGATGAAGAGCAAGAGGAGGGTGATGAAGCATGAAGCCTATTACTTTAACTGTTTCTGGATTGCATAGTTTCAGAGAAAAACAGACGATTAACTTTGATGCCCTTTGTGATGGGGGGATCTTTGGAATCTTTGGGCCAACTGGAAGCGGAAAGTCATCGATTCTGGATGCTATGACTCTTGCTTTATATGGAAAAGTAGAACGTGCGATGAACAACACACATGGAATTTTAAATCATGCTGAGGATCAACTCTCTGTTTCGTTTACCTTTGAACTTGAAAATGCCTCTTCAAAGAAAAGATATGTTGTGGAACGGGTGTTTAAACGAACAGATGATATTAGGGTAAAAACAGCAATTTGCCGTTTAATTGAGGAAGGAGAAGAGCATGTTGTCTTAGCGGATAAAGCAGTTGATGTGAACGACGAGATCTATGGATTATTAGGTCTGACAATTGATGACTTTACCCGTGCTGTTGTTCTTCCACAAGGAAAATTTGCAGAATTTCTTTCTTTAAAAGGTGCAGAAAGAAGACAAATGCTACAACGTTTATTTCACTTAGAGCAATACGGTGATCAGCTCCTAAAGAAGCTCAAGCGACGTTTAGCAACTGCAAGAATTACCCGTAATGAATTAGAAGCAGAGAAAACGGGTTTAGGCGATGCATCAAGTGAGGCTGTTAAAGAGGCGAAAAAGCAAGTAAAAGAAGCAGAAGTTTTACTTGAAAAGCGTCAAAAAGAGCTTGAAAGTGTAACAAAGGACTATGAACAAAAACAAGCAACTTGGCAATTACAACAGCAAAGGCTAGAACTAGAAAAGGAAAAAGCGGCAGTCCAAAAAGATGAAGAACAGATTCAATCTTTACAACAACAGTTGAAAACGGCTGAGGAAGCAGAAGCCTTAAGACCGTATGCAGAAGCTTTACAAGCTCGTAAACAAGAAAAAATTCAGGCAGAAGGTAATCTTGAGGCTGCGAAGAAAAATGTAGAGAGAATGAAGCTGCAATATGAAGCTAGCAGCCGAGCATACGAGGCAATTCGAAAGGAAAAATCTGAACAAGAACCAGCTTTAGTAGCAAAGCGAGAAAAGCTATTACAATTGCAAAAGGTTGAAGAAGAGCTTAAACAAGATCAAACAATCCTTCACGAGCTTCAACAGAAAAAAGAAGAGCTACAAAAGCAGCAGGAGCACCATCAGTCACTATTAACAAAAGCACATCAATTAGTTGAAAAAGCAGCAGTAAAGCAGCAAACTTTACAAGAAGAGCAGAAAACAAAAACCGTTTCTGCTAAAGAAAGAGATCAGGTTCGTGCCGCTTTAGAAGCAAAACAACTTGTTCAACAAAGTAAACAGCAGTTCGAAGAAACGCATGAATTGCTAGAGAAAAAAACAAACGCATTAAATAATGAAAAGAAAAAATACGATTCTCTCATAGATCAATTATCCGTAAATAAAAAACATCTTGAAAATAAATTTAACGAACTAACCTCTCTATATTTTCTTATTTCGGAAAGGGAAACGGAATATAAGCACTTTCTTTCTATCGCTAAACACAACTTAGAAGAAAAAATAGCAGAAGAGGAAAAGGCAAAAAACCAGAAGTTGGCTTTAAGGCTCGTCAAGGAGCTGAAAGAGGGAGCACCTTGTCCTGTTTGTGGTTCATGTAGCCACCCGAGCCCTGTACATGCTGATTTCGATCATGATGAAGAAATCGAAAAGCAATTACATGTGATGAAGCAACAGTTTGAACAGCTTCAGTCATTAAGTCAGGAGCCACATTCACTTAAAATAAAAGCAGAGGGTTTATCCGAGCAGCTTACTGCTGATTTCTTATTTTTACAAGATAAAAAGCTACTAGAAGAAGTTCAAGTAGAGCAACTGATTGCACCAAATACGAATATGTCATTAGAACAAGGTTTTCAAACGTTTCAATTATCGTTTAAAAATCTAAATCAAGATTTTATACAATTACGTCAATCTCTTGAAAAGAACGTGAAACAGCTACGTGATTTGCAGCAGGAGGAAGTAAGAAGTAAAGATGGTATTTCTTCTGCAAATAATGATGTTCAGGAATGGACAGATAAACTCAATGAATACAAGGAAAAGTTACAGAAAAGCTTAACCTATTACTCTGAGACATTCACACAAATTCCAATTGAGAATGTTGAGAAGTTACAAAAAGAAATCTCAGAAAAAGATGAAGCACTCGAGCAGTTAAATGAACGAATTCAAAAGAGTTTTTCTTTCATAGAAGAACAGGAAGAAATCGTGAAAAAACAGGAAGAATTCAATCGTCACATAAAAGAACAACAGATTGAGCTTCAAGCCTCATTAAAGAGTCGTGATTTTTCAATAAAAGAAAAACAAGAAAAGCTAAAAGAAGTTGGGTTGGAGAAGCCAATTTCTACTGTAATCGCGGAAACAAATGCGACGATTAAACAATTAGCTGAAAAAGAAAATGAGCTGTATCAAGGTTGGCAAAAAGAATCTAACATGCTTCATCAATTGCAAAGTGAGCTTGCTGCACATGAAAGATCATATGAGCAAGCAAAGCACCAAGTTCAAGAATCGGAACAAAAATGGTCACAAGTAAAAGAAAATACATCGTTTAAAACCATTGAAGAAACACTAGCATCTCTACTAGGTGCAGAAAAAAGGCAACAACTAAAGTCTGAAATTGAAGCTTTCTTGGATAAAATGAAGCAGCTTAACACAGACTTAAATCGAATTGAAGAAAAACTGGGGAATCAGCAGGTTTCTCAAGAAGAATGGGATACTATTCAACAAATCAAAGTGGAGATGAAGCAGCAGGTTGAGGATGCTGTTGCCAGCAAGGGGGCAGCTACAAATGGCCTGCAAGTGCTTTTAGAGAAGCACGAGCGCTTCGTAGTCATAGAAAACCAACAAAAAGAACTTGATGATCTGTTGGGAAAACTGGAAAAACTTCAATCTGTTTTTAAAGGAAACAGCTTTGTTGAATATGTTGCAGAGGAGCAGCTGCAGCAAGTAAGCCGTGATGCATCTGACAGGCTTTCAATGTTAACTCGTGGTCGCTATGCGATTGAGGTTGATTCACAAGGTGGATTTATTATGAGAGATGATGCAAACGGTGGAGTAAGAAGACCTGTTTCCACCTTATCAGGAGGGGAAACGTTCTTAACCTCACTTGCACTTGCCTTATCGCTATCAACACAAATTCAACTTCGTGGTGAATACCCGCTTCAATTTTTCTTCTTAGATGAAGGGTTCGGAACGTTAGACATTGAGCTACTCGATACAGTCATAACGGCTCTAGAAAAATTGCAATCACAAAATTTATCAGTCGGTGTTATTAGTCACGTGCAGGAGCTGAGAGCAAGATTGCCACGGAAACTAATTGTGGAGCCAGCTGAACCTTCTGGTAAAGGAACGTCTGTTTACTTAGAATCACTTTAATAGTTTGGTTGTGAAGTGTTGAATATGTCTCCTTTAGCTTATGAACACATAAGAAATCAACATTCCACAGAACCAATTTGATGATAAAGGGATGTCGCGATGGGAAAGAAAAAAGAAATTGGGACATGTGAATTGTGTGAAAGAGAAGAAGTTGAAACAACCATTCATCACCTAACACCTAAGGAAATGGGTGGGACCTTCTTGCCTACAGCAAAGCTCTGTGTGGCTTGTCACAAGCAAATTCATGCATTATATACAAACGAAGAATTAGCTGCAAGGCTTTCAACTATTGAAGACCTACAACAAGATGAGAAAATCAAAAGCTTTATTAAATGGATTAAAAAGCAACCTTCTAGTAAGTTAGTTCAAACGAGAAAATCCAATGAACGAAAGCAGAAGGGGCGTTAGAAAAGGAAGACTGTCGATGATATCGGCAGTCTTTTGTTTATAAGAACTTATAATAAATTGTAACAATTTGGATACAGATTTTGGGGATTTTTCCATTTATAATTGTAATTGAAAATAATTTGTAATCGCTTACAGAAAAGGCGGTGAAACCTTTGAACAAAACAGCACTATTTTTTATTGTATATGCTTTACTGATGGTTGGACTAATATTTATGGCAGTAAATATGCCGAAATCAACTATTTCTCCAATAACTGAAAGTCTTATCTCAACAACAGAGGGAGAAAATAGCCTTGAGAAATTTAAGCAAGAGTTTAATGAAAAGAAGTCGGAAAGTACAGAATCATCAAAAGTTGAATATCCAGCCTACTATTGGATTGCTATTTTTATAGCTTCTATAATTGATTTTGTTATAGTGATGCTCTGGGTGAACCATGAAAATAAAAAGCGGGAGCAAGGAGAAAATGATAATAATCGAACATCCATTATGAAGTCTAAATGGTTTTGGTGGGTTGTTGGCTTGGGTGTTGTTAAGCAGAAAAACGACCGACTAAGGTTTGATTGGAAGGTTTGTATTCTTTATCTTGCGTTATTAACAGGATTGAAATTATATCTTATGGAAAGTACAGAATAATGAAAAGGCGGAAAAAGTGATTTCATTTTTCCGCCTTATTATTAATTATTCGCCACCATGTTTTGATCTGTTACATCAGGATCAATTAAATTGGTACCACTTATTCCATTATTAATAATGTGGAAATCTCCTGTGCTTCCTCCGCCAGAGCCTGAGGCACTCTTTGACTGGCTTTTTGGGGCAAGATAAAACGTATCCCCAAAGTTAACGACTCCGCCGCCTACTTCATTAATCTTAATTGGACCGACAATAGCTGGCATATAAAACATCCTTTTTATAGTTTCCTAGTACTTTAGTTTATGCACCTGAATACTGAGGTGTTAATCGTTTATCAAAGTTAGTGAGTAGGAGTTATCGGGCATGTTAATCCTTTAATTGGCGAATATGCTTTGTGCGGGACACTGCCCGAATATCCCTTGTAGAGCCAATCTGAAATACTGCCGAACTCGACAGGGCTGTAACATCCACATGTTGAACGGATATTACGGGCTTTTCATGAAAAAAGTTTGAAATAACAGGTTCATAAAAAACTGGCTGAGGGATTTCTTCCTCAAAGATTGGATAAGCTGTTAAATCTCCTTCTGATCCGAAAAAACGTTCTTCCTCCCGCTGAACAGCAAGTGCCTTTACACTAGGTGTTATTTGAACAGAATCACCGATGTGAAAAACAGAGCTGATCCCGATTGAGTTAACATAGGTACTTCCTACCTTAGAAATACGGCTAATCATTTTGGCGCCAACGGCACTAATGGACCAATAATAAGAGATTCAGGTGGCGTATCAAAGACAGAAGAAAGAGCAATGGTTTGTGTATCACCGATTAAAAAAACAGATGAGCTAGATACCCCAACAACTTTAATAGCTCCCACCTGGATATCTTTATTTACTACTGTAAAATTCATCGTTCTTCACTCCTTTATGGAGAATCTTTTGGCAAATGTTGTAGGAAATGCATAATGGAATTCTCAACATCCTTCTTCACCAATTCAAAAATTTCCTGTTTTTTATTAAGTAATGAATCTTGTTCAGTAAGAGGCTGAGCATTAATGTAGTATTGAATTCTGCTATCAATTTGTTTCCTAATGTCTTCAATAATATGTCTGCGATGAGGGTCATCGAGAGTTAATTCATATTGTTTTTCTGCTTGCTGTATATAATGAATACAGTCTTGATTTAGAAAATGGTTAATATCTTGGCTGCATTGCTTCATTAGTTGATCTCGAAGCTGCTGTTGAACACCATTTACGTTCATTCCTTTTTGTTGAACCTCAAAGTTATCTATCTGCTCAGGGTCGGTCGGATTGAGACCAATATTAAGGGTCCCATCTAACTGTTCAACCTTTAGTTGATCAAATTTATACTCAATTCTTTCAATATTTGTGTAAGGTTGTTTTTTTAAGTAGTCCACGTCGGTCCGTAAATCATTTGCTAGTTTAGTAAGTTGTTGGATTTTTTTATCCTGCTGCTGAACATAGTGATGAAGCTGTTGGAGGTATTTAGTCATCTCATGATAGTACAAAGCTATTCACCCACCTTTTGGTTCGCTCAAAAGTTGTTACTAATAATCTATGCAATAAAATAAAATGGGTGATAGCCTACTTAAAATTAAGTTGTTGCTGTTGGAGAAGAAAGAGGAACAAGAGGTCCCTCAGAAGCCTCTGCTGCAACACCTGTAGGAGTCTCGGTCAAAATTTGAGGTGCTTCTTGAAAAAATCCACCAGTATTATAAAGATTTGATAGGGGCTTTATCATTCCAGCACTCCCGATTTGCAGAACAGAAGAATTGTTTACAGAGCCCACCCGCAGGTAATTTATGCAGATGGTTTGGTTGATATAGAAATTCACCTTTCACATCCCCCTTTTGTAAGTTCATAAAAAGAAAAAAGGCAGGAGTACAGTGAGTGGATAGAACACCCCTACCTCCCAATTTATAAGTTTCCTGCCATTGGCTGGTCAACAACATCATTATCATACGTATTGGTAACAGAATTTTGATTGTAAATGTTAAGACCATCACCTGTGTTAAAGGAACCGGCACCAGCAAATGTTTTAACCTCGCTGTAAGGAGAAATAGTAATAACATCTCCAACATGAACAATGCTGCTTGTTCCTACACTATTTACTTTAAAGGCACCTACAATAGCTGGCATAGTCAAACATCCTTTGTTAGTGTTATAAAACAAAGCACGACAATTGGCTTTTCTATACATTATGTTAGAAATGCGAAAAAGTGTGATAAACGCGGAAAAACAAAGCTAGGATTTAAAGTAGTATTGAGGTAAGCGATAAGTAGAGTAAGTGAGGAGATCTATTGTTATATTTATAAGTATTCTTTCACTTGTTTATCATCTTTAATTAGGTGTTTATTATACCCGAGGATTTCTTGTAATAAAAGCATATCAAGCTCTTGGCTGCATTGAATCGTTTGGTCAGAATTAATCCCATATTTTTTGGCTGTTTTAATCAAGTGCTTTCTTTTTAGTTCAATTTCATTCGTGAACATATTTTTCTCCATCCTAGATTTAAGATTTTGTCGATCAAAATGTAACCAAGTGTCGTTTAGGACAAGCTTATTATACAACGGATTATCTTATAAAACTTAGATTCGCTAAAATAACAAAAAAGAATACAAAATTCTACAAGAAACAACAGACTTCCTTCTGAATTTTGTTTCTTTTAATAGAAGGTTGTACAATAAAAGTAGTATTATGCTGAAAGGAAGGGAACATTATGATTGATGCCCATCTCCATCTTGATCAATATGATTTAAATAAGCTGGAATTTCATATTGATATGTGGCAAAGCCATGGGATTGAAGGCGTTGTAGCGGTTGCTACAAATTTACAATCAAGCTATAAAACATTAGAGATAAAGCTTAAGTACCCTACATTTGTACGTGCTGCGATTGGCCATCATCCAGAAGCCCCTCCATCAACTAGTAAAGACCTAGCTGAACTTCTGAACTTAATAAAAAAGGAGAAAAACCACTTGTCAGGTATTGGTGAGATTGGTCTTCCAACCTATCAAAAGGGGTCTTTATATGAAGTGTATGGTCAAGAACCATTTTGCGAACAATTAGAAGCGTGTTTAGAAATAGCAAAATCAGTAGATCTTCCTGTTGCTTTACATGCTGTTCATAACGAGTCAGAGAGGGTGCTTTTACTATTGAAAAAGCATAAAATAAAGCAGGCACATTTTCATTGGTTAAAAGCCTCGAATAAAATTGTTCAAGATATAATCTCCTGTGGGTATTATATTTCTGTTACACCAGAGGTTTGCTATCGGGAACGGGACCAGCGTCTTGTCAAAATGATCCCAATTGATCAATTATTAATTGAAACGGATGGACCTTGGAAGCATGGTGACCTCTTTCAGCACCAAGACACAACTCCTCTCTTTTTAAAGGATATCGTGGACTCCTTATCGAATATACTTTCAATATCAACTGTAAACATAAATGAAATACTATTGGCAAATACTAAAAGGCTTTATAAGTGATTCTATAGTAGTGGAGGATTTTTATGAAATTTGTTTTAGCTACAATACATAGCGAACCATTTATTGGATTATTACATGGAGAAAAAATTATTGATTTAAACAAAGCGGAACAGGAAATATTTGAAATTACTTCATTCCCAAGATCACTATTGGAATGTGTAACTTTAGGAGAAAAGTTTGTTCAAGACGTAATCCAAATTGTTGATAAAATAAAGAATGCTGATGGACATGAAGGGTATGTATATTCATTTTCGGATGTTAAAATACAAGCACCTATTCCAAGACCAACAAAAAATATATTTTGTGTAGGAAAGAACTATCGAGAACACGCAATTGAAATGGGAAGTGAAGAGGACATACCAAAGCATCTTATGATGTTTTCAAAAGCTCCAACATCTGTAATTGGTCATGAAGATGAAATTGATCCTCATCTACATATTACAAGTGAGCTCGATTATGAAGGTGAGCTTGCGGTGGTCATTGGTAAAAAAGGAAAACAAATCAAAGAAGAAGAAGCAATGAATTATGTGTTTGGCTATACAATTTTAAACGACATTACTGCTCGAAATCTTCAATCACAGCACAAACAATTTTTAATTGGCAAAAGTTTAGACACCTCTTGTCCAATGGGGCCTTATTTAGTTCATAAGTCAGCTATAAAAGATCCTTATGACTTAAGCATTAAAACAAAAGTGAATAATGAAGTGAGACAAGATGGACATACAAAAGATATGATTTTTACAATCGAGAATATTATCTCAACTCTTTCTCAAGGAACAACACTTGAGCCAGGGGATATCATTGCAACAGGAACCCCAGCTGGTGTTGGAAAAGGATTTACCCCTCCGAAGTTTCTGAAGCCAGGAGATGTAGTTGAAATTGAAGTTGAAGATATTGGGATCTTGAGAAATAAAATCATGGGATAATACATGGAAAGGGAGCCGATCATAAGGCTTCTTTTTTAGTAGATTTTTATGAACAACAGCGTTTTCAAAAAAAAGACACAAGATAATGAATGTTTACAGCTCTTTCTTTAATATTCGTCTTAAATCATGCTAAAATAAGGTTGTCTTTAACTAAGGAGGAAAAATGATGACACATGCACACATTACTACATGGGTTGTAGCGATTATTCTTTTCTTTGTTGCACATTCTTTATTTAAGTCTGGAAAAGAAAAGCCATCAAAAATTGTTCATATGGTTTTACGCTTGTTTTACATTTTAATTGTGATTACAGGTGTTATTCTTGTTACTGGTGTGTATCAGTTAGATGGGGAATACATAGCTAAAATTGTTTTAGGAATCTGGACGATCGGTGCAATGGAGATGGTTCTGGTTAGATTGAAAAAGGGAAAACCAACAAGAGTTTTCTGGATTCAATTTGTAATTGTTCTACTTTTAACAATTGTATTAGGAATGCGTCTACCTTTAGGAATTTGGAGTTTTTCTTAAAGAGTAGCGGGATAGAAGGCTGTAGATAGACTCGACTGACCATCGAGCTGTCTGCAGTTTTTTTTGTTTGGTAAGAGATGAAGACCAATACAAGGGCAGGAGTACAAAGACATGGTCTTCATGCAAGAGGTGAAGACCAAAGCAAGGGGGAAATTTAGAAGAAATGGTCTTCATACAAGAGATGAAGACCAATGCAAGTGCGAAAATCAGAAGAAATGGTCTTCATACAGGAGATGAAGACCAATGCAAGTGCGAAAATCAGAAGAAATGGTCTTCATGCAAGAGATGAAGACTAATGCAAGGGCGAAATTTAGAAGAAATGGTCTTCATGCAAGAGATGAAGACTAATGCAAGGGGGAAAATCAGAAGAAATGGTCTTCATGCAAGAGATGAAGACTAATGCAAGTGCGAAAATCAGAAGAAATGGTCTTCGTACAAGAGATGAAGACCAATGCAAGGTCAAAAATCAGAAGAAATGGTCTTCATACAGGAGATGAATGAAGACCAAAGCAAGGTCAAAATTTAGAAGAAATGGTCTTCATACAAGAGATGAAGACCAATGCAAGTGCAAAAATCAGAAGAAATGGTCTTCATACAGGAGATGAAGAACAAAGCAAGGTCAAAATTTAGAAGAAATAGTCTTCATACAGGAGATGAAGACCATTGCAAGTGCAAAAATCAGAAGAAATGGTCTTCATACAAGAGATGAAGACCAATGCAAGGTCAAAAATCAGAAGAAGTGGTCTTCATTGCTGCTGCAAAAGGAGCCTACTCCAACAAAAGTGACCAACTTCATCTAAAACTTACTACAAACAAGTCGTCTTTCACCCAAACTTGTTGTTATTTCAAACCGATCTCCTGAATGGATGCCTCTTTCAAAGTGGTGTTGAATGGCGCAGATGGAATCTTCATTATCAAATTGAAAGAAAGAAACACCTTTTTTATTGACGCGATTTTCCATAAATAATAATTGATTATACGAATAAATACAGTCGTAAGGCGAAAAGCCAAGAGAGTTTAATTGTTTGATCAATCTGACAAATGTTTCATCTTGAAGTTCCTTTAACATTTCATCTAAAGCTAAAGGTAATTTTTTTCTTATCCGCACTGTATCACCATGATTTAATGATAGCGTTCCCATGTCAGTCTTGATCTTACCTAAGCCTATCCATCTCCCCTTTGTCCACCCGGATGGATTTAAAATTTCTAGATGAGAATTTTGAATCTCATCTAATAAATGAAGCTCATCACTCATATCATCATAAATGACATACTGATCATTTGTAATTTCGATCAGTCCAGTTAAATACGAACGTTTTTGATTTAATAGTAAGTCTGTTCGTTTAATTGGAAACATACATTTTACCTCCAAATCGTTGTTACACTTGTTGTTTTGAAAAACGTTGATATCATCGTTTTTGACAAAAATGAGGAAGTTTATGCATTTCTGCATTTTGCTTGGGACAATTCAACATTTGAAAAAGTGGGCATACAATGTCTACACCTATTAAGGTCACAGACGTTGGTGTGTATGAGATCATAATATAGATGAGGGAGATGAAGCTTTCATGTGCGGAATAACAGGTTGGGTAAATTTTAAAGGAAATATACGCACTGAGCAAGAAACGGTTAAGAAAATGGCAGAAACATTAGCAAAAAGAGGGCCAGATGACACGAACATTTGGGGAGAAGATCATGTACAATTTGGTCATAAACGACTAGTTGTCGTTGACCCTGCCGGTGGTATTCAACCAATGACGCGGACAAAAGAAGGAAACTCTTATACGATTTGCTATAACGGTGAGCTTTACAATACTGAGGATATTAGAAAAGAACTTCTTTCAAGAGGATACACATTTAAAGGGCATTCTGATACAGAGGTTTTGCTTCAATCCTATATTGAATGGGAAGAAGAATGTGTACATCGTTTAAACGGAATATTTGCTTTTGCGGTTTGGGATTCAAAGAAAGAAAAATTATTTATCGGTAGAGATCGCTTAGGAGTAAAACCTTTATTTTATAAAGAAGAGAACGGATCTATCTTATTTGCGTCAGAGCTGAAAGCAATTCTAGCTCATCCTTCTGTTTCGGCTAAACTTGATAAATCAGGTCTTTCTGAAATATTTGGTGTTGGACCTTCTAGAACTCCTGGTGTTGGAGTTTTTAAAGGAATTGATGAGCTGCGTCCAGCTCATGCCTTAGTTTATACAAAAAATGGCTTAAAGAAGTGGCGTTATTGGGATGTAGAAAGCAAACCACATGAAGATTCTGTTGAAGAAACAGCTGATAAGGTAAGATTTTTATTCACAGATGCTGTAAAACGTCAATTAGTATCAGATGTGCCATTATGTACGTTCCTTTCTGGCGGAGTTGACTCAAGTGCGATTACAGCTGTTGCTGCAGAACATTATAAAAAAGAAGGAAAAGGGCAACTTCATACTTATTCTATCGATTATGAAGATAATGAAAAATTCTTTAAAGCCAATGAGTTTCAACCAAACTCAGATGGTCCGTGGATAAAGAAAATGAGTGAGGCATTTAATACCAATCATCATCGCTGCGTAATTTCCCAACAGGAATTAGTCGATCATCTAATTGAAGCAACTTCTGTTCGTGACTTGCCTGGTATGGCAGATGTGGATTCATCCTTATTGTGGTTCTGTCGCGAAATTAAAAAAGACTTTGTTGTTGGATTGTCAGGTGAATGTGCAGATGAAATTTTTGGAGGGTATCCTTGGTTCCATCGCCCTGAGGATTTAGCAAATTCAGCATTTCCATGGATGCGTTCAACAGATGAGCGAGTGTCGTTATTAAAGCCTGAGTGGCAAGATAAATTAAATCTTAATGAATATGTTCAAGCTCGCTATCAAGAAACAGTTAACGAAACACCGCTGCTTGAAGGTGAATCAGAGGTTGAAGCGCAAAGACGTCAACTATTCTACTTAAATATGCATTGGTTCATGACAAATCTCTTAGATCGAAAAGATCGCATGAGTATGGGCGCCAGCTTAGAGGTTCGTGTTCCGTTTGCTGATCATCGTCTTGTTGAATATGTATGGAACATTCCTTGGGAAGTAAAAATGCATGGCGATCGCGAAAAAGGAATTTTACGAAAAGCGTTAGAGGGACTTCTTCCTAATGAGGTTCTTTACCGCAAGAAAAGTCCTTACCCGAAAACACATAATCCAGAGTATACAAGATTAGTAACAAACTGGTTGAAATCTTTAGTAAGCCAAAAAGATTCGATTTTACATGAGTTGTTAAATAAGCAAAAGCTTAATGATATTATCGAAACAGAGGGCAAAGCATTCCAGGTTCCTTGGTTCGGTCAATTAATGTCAGGTCCACAGCTCCTTGCTCATTTAGCACAAATTCATGTTTGGTTTGATAGCTATTCAATCGATATTGATGAAAGATAGAAGTGTTAGAGGAACTGTCCGGTAGGGGCAGTTCCTTTTTATTTACTTTAAAATGGCAGAGCATTTTATTCTGAGTTTCATATTTTAGTTATACATTGTTGAAAAAGGGAGCTCTCCTAAGCATTTACTTATTTTTTAGCTAGTTTAGTAGGAAGATACTGTATATAATGAAAAAATACAATGATGAACAGACGAGGTAGAAGTCAATGAACCAGGAATTGGTCATGTACATCCTGATTAGTGTTTTGGGTGGCTCAATAAGTATTTTTTTATGTGGTTATGGTTTAGTGAAAATAAAAGATGCTCCAGGTGGCAGATATTATGTTTTGGCAACATTTATGTGCGCTGTATTTGCGTTTGGCTATGCATTTGAGCTCGCGAGTACTACTTTGGAGCAAATGAAGATTTGGTTAAGAGTGGAATATTTGGCTTTGCCGTTTATTCCAGTATTTATTTTGCTTATGTGTTTTGACTATGTAGGAAAGAAGCTTAAGCAATGGGCTTACATTCTTTTATTTGGCATTCCGATTTTGACGATTACAATGCATTACACAAATGAATTTCATCATATTTATTACACATCTATGGATGTAAGAACAGATACTCCTTTTCCTGTACTACAACTTGAGGGTGGCCCCTGGTTCTATATTCACTCTATCTTTTTATACGTTTGTATTGTTATTAGTGTTGGGATACTTCTAATGCAGTTTCGGAAAGTAACACATAAATTTCGTTTGCAAACGAGCTTGATGATTGCTGGGTTATTAGTTCCTGTAATGGGAAGTGTTTTTTATATAACTGATACGAGTCCAAGTAATATTGATCTTGGACCAGTTTCAATGAGTATTACCTTTATTCTCCATGGTTTTGCATTGTTATCCTTCCAGATGTTTAACCTAGTACCAATTGCGAGAGAAACCGTGTTTGAAAGCATAGAAGAAGGGGTGATTGTCTTAAATCAACATGATGTGATTGTTGATTACAACTCAGCTATTGTTCCGGTTCTTCCATCGTTTGGTCCACATGCTATTGGAAAAGCTGTTAGAGATGTTCTGAACGATCACCCACTGCTTTTGGATCTCATTTTTGAAAAACAGGAAGGAGATTATCAGTTAAAAATTGGTGATGTAACGAACTATTTTTATATTAAGTTTTCTCCTGTCAAAACGAAGCAAAGTGCATTAATCGGGAAAATTATCACCTTAGTAAATGTAACAGAACGAGTAAATATGGAGAAAAAGTTAAAAGAGCTAGCAAGTATAGATGGATTAACAAAGATTTATAATCGAACCTATTTTCTGGATAAAGCAAGTGCTATGATAAAGGACTTGTCTGTGAGCGGTGGCTACCTATCTATTATTATGTTTGATATAGATCATTTTAAAATGATAAATGATCTATATGGACATGATGCTGGAGACCATGTTTTAATCGACGTCGCAGCATTAACAAAGGAGTATTTAAGGAATCAGGATTTGTTTGCACGCTACGGTGGGGAAGAGTTTATCATCTGCATGCCGGATACAACCGGCTTGGAAGCATATGAGTTAGTAGATAACTTACGAAAGAAAGTGTCGGAGTCTTTTACAACAGCTAGTAATAATAAGATTCATATAACATCTAGTTATGGAATATCAACTATTCTTTTAAATTCGGAGAAGGGAAATCTTACTATTCAAGAGCTCATGAGACAAGCTGACCAAGCTTTATATGCGGCAAAAAGGCACGGTAGAAATTGTGTGCAGGTGTATGAGATGGAAGGGCAGTATGTTTAATTGAAAACTATTTTCGAAATGCTCAGTGCTATTTTAGCCTGGGTATTTTTTGTTTGCTGATTGGATGAACGACAAACGGTTGGTGGGAAGAGCGGGTAGTGTCGTTCGTAAGGGGATGAACGACAAAAGGTTGGTGGAAAGAGCGGGCGGTGTCGTTCATAAGAGGGATGAACGACAAAAGGTTGGTGGAAAGATCGGACGGTGTCTTTCATAAGGGTGATGAACGACAAAAGGTTGGTGGAAAGAGCGGGCGGTGTCGTTCATAAGAGGGATGAATGACAAAAGGGTGATTGGAAACCTGCGCAAATGTCTTCATAAGGTGGATGAAGAACAAAATCAAGAAGGAAACCTGCGCAAATGGTCTTCATAAGGTGGATGAAGAACAAAATCAAGGAGGAAACCTGCGCAAATGGTCTTCATAAGGTGGATGAAGACCAAAATCCAGAAGGAAACCGTTCCAAATGGTCATCATAAGACGGATGGAGACCAAAATCAAGAAGGAAACCGTTCCAAATGGTCATCATATGACGGATGAAGACCAAAATCCAGACATAACCCTGCGCAAATGGTCATCATAAGACGGATGAAGACCAAAACCCAGAAGGAAACCGTTCCAAATGGTCATCATCAGGCGAATGAAGACCAAAACCCAGACGAAAACATGCCACAACATTCTTCATAAACCTGATAAACGACAAAGCATTACTTGAAAGTACTCAAAATGTCGTTCATGATCATCCAAATCCAAACAAGACAAAAAAAGCAGCCCAAATTGGACTGCCATTCCCATATTATTGACTTTCCTCATGAAACCGCAGCATGTTGAGAAAAGCGTTTCGTCATCCATGCTCTGGATTTCCAGCGATAGAGCATAATAATACCTCGTACCCATTCGTCAGCGATAAAGGCAATCCAGACACCGACGAGCCCTAGATCAAAATGAATGCCGAGGATATAAGCAATTGGTACGGCGACTCCCCACATCGACAGTATTCCTACGTAGGTTGGAAAGCGGATATCACCCGTAGCCCGTAATGAGCTGATGATAATCATATTAAAGGCTCTGCCTGGTTCAAGAATGATGGTTAGGAGGATCAGGATCCCACCGACTTCAAGTATACGTTCATTGGAGGAGAAAATACCTAGTAAACGATCAGAGAAGAGCGAGAAGATTACGGCCATAAGCGTAGAGATAATGATTCCAGAATATAGGCTTTGTAAGCATCTTTTATATGCAGCTTCATAATCTTTTGCCCCAATCATGTACCCAACTAGAATTTGTGTACCTTGGCTAACGGCTAAGCTGAATAATAGAATAAGCATCATCAGATTTTGAGCATAGACCTTTGTGGTTAAAGCTTCGGTCCCAATCATTGTAATGAAGACTGTAATAACCATTTGCGACGTATTGTAAGAAAGTTGCTCACCAGCTGTAGGAACCCCAATATGAAGCAGATTTTTAAGATGGTGTACCGGAAGCTTAAAGAGCTCTTTTAAGTTAAGGGTAAAGTGAACACGCTTCTTTAAAATATAGAGGATGACAAAAAGGCCGATGATCCTTGAAACAACTGTGGATATAGCAACCCCTTGAACACCTAGTACCGGAAATCCGAATGGACCAAAAATAAAGAAATAGTTCCCGATAATGTTAAGCAGGTTCATGCCGATTGTTAAATACATAGTGTCTTTTGTATAGCCATAGCTTTTAAGAATAGCTCCTGATGTCATGATTAATGCTTGCACAAAGGAAAAGCCTCCAACAAGCTGTAAATAAATCGTAGCATCCGGCATTAGTTCTGGTGGTAAGTTCATCAATTGTAGGATGTCTTCACTTGCGATGACAATGACAACACTAATCAGAATACTAAATAATAGATTGGCAGAAAGAGAAACCGTTGATACCTCTTTGGCATCTTTATAATTAGTACCACCTATATATTGAGCAACAAGTATAGTTGTACCTGTTGCAATAAATCCAAACATGACGATTAATAGAAATAAAATTTGGTTGGAAACTCCAACAGCAGCTACTGAGTTATCAGAGTATTGACTAAGCATCAATGTATCAGCATTTCCCATTAACATATGCAGAAGAGTCTCAATGAAAATTGGCCATGTTAGTGCAAATAATGTGATTTTACGACCTTGTCTTTCAAATGCCATTTTGTTCAACTCCTTTACATTGCTTTGATAATACTTAATAAGTTTACAAACATTGCAGTATAATAGAAAGAGAGAATAGCGATATATTTTGGATAAATACGACCTAAAGGAGAATTTGTGATGTCTCATATTGAGTTTTTTGCACCGCCTTCTCCCACTTTTATTCAGGGGGGAATTGCTATTTTTGAAGAAGGCAAAAAGCATTTTCGAAGAGTTTTTACTGTATTTGATTTGATTTATGTAAAATCTGGTGAATTATTTATAACAGAAGATGAAATTCCTTACATAGTAAGAAAAGGACAATATATTCTTTTAGTTCCTGGTTTTGAACATTATGGTCATAAAGGCAGCTCAATGAGGACAGAGTACTATTGGCTACATTTTGCCATTCCAACGCATTATGAGCTTGTGGACGAGGGGATTACGAATTGGGCGGATATTCACATTTCAAAGGGAGATCATGAGACACCACCAACTTATAAATTCTCTATACCTTGCTTAGGGGAAATTGAGAATACAAATTTTTTAGAAACGATTTTTCTTAATATTTTAAATGTGGATCATCAAACACCGGATTATCAGCTAAGACAGCAGCTGCACTTCCATGAATTTTTATTATATTTACAAAAGGAAGCATGCAAAATTCCAACAGCAGCTGAGAAGGTTGTGGACGGAGCTGTTAATTATATACAAGAGCATTATAAAGAAGAGGTGAAAATGGAGGACATCGCAGCTGCTCTTCACTTTCACCCGGATTATGTAACGCGTTGTATGCAAAAAATCGTCGGTGAAACTCCGAATATGTATTTAAACAAATACCGAATGAATCAAGCAAAAAAACTATTAGCAACAACTGATGATAAAATTGCCAACATAGCAAAAGAAGTAGGAATTGAGGACTCCACTTATTTTTCAAAGCTTTTCAAAAGGATGGAGGGAACCAGTCCAATTGAGTATCGAAAAATGATTCTTAGAAGGTAAAGAGGAAAAGGGAAACCTGATTTCCCTTTTCTACTCAATTAGCAATAGGGCAAACTCATTAGCATTGAGTGTTATTGATAACTCGTTTGAATGAGCGGCATATTCTTCTTCGTTCCAAAGATCATGAATGGTGCGATCCTTCAATTTAACGGGCAATGGAAGGGTTTGTATTTGTGATGAAAGATTTATGATGATCAAAACTAACTGCTTATTATTTTCTCTTTGATAACAAAGGACATTAGTTGATTCGTCAGCCATTAATATCGAGAATGCTCCGTCATTTGCAAGGACAGGATAAGAGTTACGGAGCTTGATGAGTTTCTTCATAAATGAAAGCATATCACTGTCTTGCTGATCATCATGCCATACCATACAGCCTCTGCATCCGGGATCTTGTTCACCAGATAGGCCGATTTCATCACCGTAGTAAATAGACGGAGAACCATAAAAGCTAAATTGAAAAACGCTTAATAATTTGACTCGTTGTTTGTTCATTCTAGCAAGATTTAAAATTCGCGGAGTATCATGACTTCCGACCATATTAAAGGAGAATGGATAAACAGGTTGTGGATATTGATGTAAATACCTTTGTAGTTCGTCTGAAAATTGCTTTGCATTTAGATCATCAAAGGCAAAAAAACGATGCAATAAATTTGAGAGCGGATAGTTCATTACAGCATCAAACATATCTCCTTCAAGCCATGGCATCGCATCATGCCAAACCTCTCCAACAAGATAAACGTCTTTATTGATTGACTTTATCGCCTGGCGAAACTCTCTCCAAAACTGATGATCAATTTCGTTTGCAACATCTAATCTCCATCCGTCAATATGACATTCTTTTATCCAATACTGACCAACTTCTATTAGATATTTTTTCACATCCGGGTGCTGTGTGTTTAATTTTGGCATCGACCTTTCAAAAGAGAAGGTTTCATAAAGAATCTCTCCAGATTCTTTAATAGATACATGAAACCAGTCCTTGTATGAAGAATTTTGACCATTTTGAAGCACATCCTGAAACGGTGGAAAGTTTTTTCCGCAATGATTAAACACAGCATCAAGCATGACCTTTATGCCTTTATCATGACAAGAAGTAACAAGCTTTTTAAGCGTTTTTTTATCTCCGAATTGTGGATCAATTTCAAAATAATCAATTGTGTCATATTTATGATTAGAATGTGCTTTGAAAATTGGCGTAAAGTAGATTCCTGTTATGCCTAACTCAACTAGGTAATCTAAATGTTCTATGACTCCTTCTAAATCTCCGCCGAATAGAGTAGTTGGTGTAGGTTCAGTGCTATTCCATGGGAGCGTACCTTTTGGATCATTATGAACATTTCCGTTTGCAAACCGGTCAGGAAAAATTTGATACCAAACTGTATTTTTTACCCAATCAGGTGCTGCAAACACGTCGGATTGATGATAATAAGGAAGGCAAAAATAGGCTGAAAAGTCTTCATGAACTGTATCGTAAATTCCTTTCTCTGTAAAAAATAGCTCTTCGTCACCGCTTTTAATATGAAACGCATATCGTAATCGCTGTTGTGGAGGAGAGATAGCAATGAACCAATAATCAAAAAGGCCATCACTTCCACTAATACTCATCTCCATAGTTGTGTGAACCCAATGGTTTTCATGAAACTCAAAGGGATCACCATATACAACAGTTACAGAGCTTATATCTTGAGCTTTTGTTCGGAGCTGAATATGAAAAGTTCCATCAGAATTAGGATAAGCAAATTGATCTCTTGAACGATGATAAATGGCTTCTTTTTGCATGGATACCTCCTTAGTAGCTTTTTGTATTACTAAGCTTCTTCAAAACACATAAACGATATTCACTGAAGAATCATTTTGAAGAAGAAGATCATTTACATTTGACGGTCGGTTGCCTGAAGCGATATTCTTAAGAACGTAGTGATATAAGAAAGTAGGAGGAACGGAACAAAATGCGTAGACAAGCTTTAAAACTTTTCCTCATTCCGTTTCTTCTTTTTTATGCCTTCCCTGTGAGCGCAGCTGAAAAAGAAGAAAAGGCATGGCAGGAAGAGATTGCCTATTATGTAGTTGTTGATCGCTTTAATAATGCAGACCCGAATAATGATGGAGATGACCTGAATTTTGAGGATCCTGCAGCATACCATGGTGGCGATATTGAAGGAATTCTAAAAAAAATAGATTATCTTCATGACATGGGATTTACCACCCTGATTTTATCACCAGTGTTTAAAGAAAATGAGAACTCAGAAGTAAAGCAGATTGATGAGCATGCTGGAACAGTTGAAGATGTAAAGAAACTCGTTGATGAAGCTCATAAACTTAACATGAAAATTATGCTAGATTATGGACAGAAAAATGAAGATATGATCTCAACTGCAACTTCATGGATGCAAGAAACAGGGATAGATGGGTACTACATCAAACAAGCTGATGAAGTGAATCAGGAAGTTTGGCAGGAATTTCATCAAAAACTAAAAGAAATTAATGAAGAGTATTATTTGGTAGGAACTGTAAAAGAGCATAATTCAGATGTTATCTCTGCTTATATGGAATCCGGTTTTGATTCGTTGCTGAATATTCCCTTTTATGAAGCAGCTACCCAAGCATTTGCTAATGTTGATCAATCATTAAAACCTGTTACAGAAGTTACAGAACAATCATCACCTCTACTTAGCACATATGTTGATAGCGATGAAACCGTTCGTTTTACAAGACATGCCATTCAAAATAACCAACATCCTGGTGTAAGGTTGAAGATGGCCTTTGCTTATATGTATTCCACTCCTGGAACACCAATTGTGTACTATGGCTCTGAGATTGCTGTTGACGGAGGAGAACCGCCTACGAACCGACCGTTAATGAACTTTCAATCAGATGAAGAATTAATTGATTATCTTGAAAAGCTTGCGATTGTCAGAAAAACTCTACCTTCTTTAACAAAAGGTGACTATGAGTTGCTGTATGAAAAAGATGGAATGATTATTTTTAAGCGAATGTATGAAGAAGAAACAGTCGTAGTTGCTATTAATAATTCAACAGAATCACAGAAAGTAAAAATTTCTGATGATCAAATAGCAGAGGATAAAAAGCTTCAAGGGCTTCTAACTGGAGATACGTTTGAAGAGGAAAACAATGAATACGAGTTTATCATTGATAGAGAGATTGCCGAAATATACGAAATAAAAGAAAAAACCGGTTTAAATATTCCGTTTATTAGTGTGTTTATTATTGTACCAACACTATTTATCATCTTTTTAGTTTTGGCTAAAAAGCGTGGGAAGAAGAAGTAAAAGGTAAGGAATCGTAAGAGGTTCGGTTTCCAAATACATAGCTAAATTAGCATATAATTAGCAGTCAACGATAGTTTAAACATACTAACATTAGTAGCACAAACCAAGGCCATGGTTTGTGCTACTATTTTTTTATAGTAGAAGTGAAGGAAGGTCGATCCGCTTATGGGACCATGTTAGAGTCCGTATTTTAAACCGGCCAACTTCACACCCTTGTTTGAATCAGTTTAGTATGTTGGGTCCTAGAGATCGTGTATAAGAAAATGGAATCGTTAAGGTACTGTGAAGGCTTCTATGATTGGTTATAAAAGGAGAATATTTATATGAAACATGTCATCGCTCTTGATGTAAGTAAAGGGAAAAGTACCATTGCCATTTATGATGGCTATAGACAATGTGAATTTGAAGGGGAATTGTATCATACACGCATTGATTTTGAGCAGCTACACCTTCGTATTAAGGAAATAACAGCTCTTGATGGACAAGCTCCTGAAATCGTATTTGAGGCGACGGGTGTCTATTCAAAATCAGTTGAGAAGTTTCTACGGGATCACGGACATACTTACTGTCGCATGAACCCTCTTGAAGCGAACCTACAAATGGCTTCAATGCGTCGACACAAAACCGATATTAGCGATGCCCATGAGTTAGCGAAAACCCACATTAAATTGGAACGTGAAACGACGTATGTGCAGAATGATTATTATGAACAGATGCGGGCGATTACTCGTTATTATGACGAAATTGAAGAAGAACTTATTCTTTTACGCAATCGTATGCATGCCATTTTACATGTTTCATTTCCAGAGTTGGAACGACTTATTTCACCGAGTTCAGCACTATTTTTAAATTTTGTGCAATTGTATCCACACCCAGCACTATTATTAGCTCATTCAAAGACAATTATTAAAAATCGTTTAAAAAGCAATACACGTAAAAAACTTTCACTAGAACGTGCAGAGAAAAAAGCCATCGTGTTATTAGAAGCTGCGAAAAATTCATATCCTGCCATTGAACCAACGGATATTCGTTGTAATCAAGTACGCGATTACGCCCGACGTATTGCGGATTTAATGGAAAAGAAAGACCAGCTTGTGAAACAAATGGTTATGATGTCTGAAGGAAGAATGGAATATACCGTATTACGCTCTTTTCCGGGGATTGGTGATACAACAGCGTGCAGACTTATTGGCGAACTAGGTGATATTCGCCGATTTAAAAACGCGAAACAACTGAACGCTTACGTTGGCATCGATATTATGCGCTATCAATCTGGTAATACACAATACCGTGATCGTATTAATAAACGAGGAAATAAGAAGCTACGGAAGATTTTATTTTTTATGATTTGTACGATGCTTATGGCAAAAGGAAAACCTAATCATTTAGTAGACTATTATTACAAATTAAAAACGCAACCTCAGAGAAAGCCTCATAAGGTCGCGATTGTGGCGTGTATCAATAAGTTTCTGAAAGTGACGTTTCAGTTACTGACACACGGCATACTTTACGATTATGAGTCCGCACTACCAGCTCAGAAATCGTAGCCAAGTTTATATTCACTATAGCACACTGACCTTTCGAAAAAAAGAATATCGTGAGGTCTTTTTGTCATGGGAAAATTTAGATGTATTTGGGAGGGGTACCCCTCCCAAATACATCTAATAAAAAAATATAAACGAATTAACTGAAATACGCTTGACTAATCGTAAGAAATAAGCGGAGTTTTTCCGTTTAGACTGAAGTATGGAGATCGGTTTGGGGGATTTAAGCGAAGTTTTTCCGGTTAAGTAAAGGAAAATGGTCCAATTTCATCTTTTTTGATTAAATAGGCGGAATCTTTCCATCTATTTCATCTTTTTTTTGTGCTATTTCCTCAATAAGAGGAGTTTCTCCGCTTATTTTAGTAGCTATTTCCTGGCGATTTTTAAAATTTGCAAATCGCTTAATTGGGTTATTTTGGTATAAAAATGCTTGGAGAATATATATGTCTCCAAGCATTTTTATTTGCTTATTTACTTGCCAAATTGCGTGCGAATTACTATACGAAAGGCAATGTTAATTCGTAATTTGTACTTCAGCCTTTTTAATTAATTACCCATTAACAATTTTCCCACCATTAACATGGATCATTTGACCAGACATGTAGGAAGAATCGTCACTTGCTAAAAATACATAAGCAGGAGCAAGTTCCTCAGGTTGGCCTGGTCGCTTCATTGGTACGTTTGAGCCAAATGTTGCAACCTGATCAGCAGGGAAGGTTGAAGGAATGAGTGGCGTCCAAATAGGACCTGGTGCAACACCATTTACTCTAATTCCTTTTCCTGCAAGTGAAAGTGCAAGTGATCTTGTAAAGGTCGTAATTGCACCTTTTGTGGCAGAATAATCAAGAAGCTGTTCATTTCCTGCGTATGCCGTTACAGAAGAGGTGTTAACAATTGCACTGCCTTTCTTTAAATGAGGAAGTGCAGCTTTTGTTAAATAGAAAAACGAGAAAATATTTGTTTTAAATGTTCTTTCTAATTGTTCGCTTGTTATATCTTCAATGCTTTTTTGTGGATGTTGTTCAGCTGCATTATTAACCACAATGTCGAGTTGTCCAAATGTATCCATTGTTTTTGAAACAATTTGCTGACAAACAGACTCATCTCCGATATCACCTGCTACAAGTAAGCATTTTTGACCTTGTGCTTCAACATGCTTTTGCGTTTCTTCTGCATCTTTTTGTTCATTTAAGTAAGAAATCACAACATTTGCACCTTCTTTTGCAAAAAACACGGCAACAGCTCGTCCAATCCCGCTATCTCCACCAGTGATGATCGCTACTTTATTTTTCAGTTTGCCACTTCCTGTATAAGAAGTATCATCAAATTTTGGTTGTGGATTCATCATATCCTCATGACCAGGTTGCACATCCTGATGCTGTGGTGGCATTGTTTGCTTTTGTTGATTTTGATTATTGCTCAAATAAATTACCTCCTCATCTTTTATCCTGTCATATTATGTGAAGAAAGCTGAAAAGTATGTTGTTGAAGTGGTATTGATATTCCCGATTAGAAAAGAAGGTAAACAAAATAAAAAGAAACCTTCATCAGGTTTCTAAAGCATCATATTAAATTTGCGCGCATTTTTAGGAGGATTTTTCTAAGCTGATCGAGCTCTTCGGTGGTGATATTTTGACATACAAGAGTGTTAAACTGTTCAGCAATTGGAATAATATGCTTTTTAAGCTTGAGTCCACTATCAGTTAAATATAACCGTTGAACTCGGCGGTCATTTGGACACATTCTTCTTTTTATAAAGCCTTTTTGTTCAAGGCCGTATGACATTCTTGCAATGTTGGTTTTATCTTTATTCAACTTGGTTGCAATTTCATTTTGACTACGTCCGTCATGTTCCCAAAGTAGCATCATAATTAAGTTTTGCTCGGGAGCAATATTAAAGGGTGATAATTTATTTTTAACATAACTGGTTAATTCCAAGTCAGTTTGGTGAATGAAAATACTAATATAGTCGTTTAAAGAAAGTGTCATTTATACGGCTCCTATAATTTACTAAATATGTCTATTCATAAGTTTAGAGTTATAGCACGATCTTGTCAATTTGATGAGGAAAATGATCAAGTACTGAGGATAATGAATGAAAAATAATCACTTAACAAATAATCTGAGGAAAGGAGGTTATTATGACTCAAAATGTTCGATTAACTGGGCCTGAGATTACTGCACTTTGGGGTCAATATATGAATGATAGTATGTCGGTTTGTGTTTTAACTTATTTTATTAAGACGGTAAAGGACGACGAAGTAAAATCAATCCTAGAATTTGCATTGAACTTATCCAAAACACATGTGGAAAAAGTGAAGGAATTATTAAAAAAGGAAGAGTATCCTATACCAAAAGGATTTACAGAGGAAGATATTAACCTTAATGCACCACCATTGTTTTCAAATAACTTCATGATGCAGTATCTCTACGTGATGACCCTCCATGGAATGAATAGCTATTCACTAGCGGTTGGAACATCGGTGAGAGCTGACCAAAGAGAATATTTCATAAAATGTAATCAAGAGGCTACAACTTTATATGATAAAATAATTGAATTAATGCTACATAAAGGTGTATTTAGTCGACCACCATACATTAATGCTCCGCATGAAACAGATGTTGTGGATAAGCAAAATTATTTGGGTGGCTGGTTTACAAAAAAGAGACCTTTAAACGGAATTGAAGTAGGAAATATTTATTACAATATGCAAAAAACGATTGTGAAAATTGATTTAGAAATTGGTTTTAGCCAAGTTTGTCACTCAAAAGAAGTAAGAGAATATTTTCAAAGAGGGGCAAATATATGTAAAAAGCATATTGATGTTTTCACGCAAATTTTAACAGAAGATAATTTGCCATCACCAAGAAATTGGACGTCTGAAGTATCTAATACCACTGTCTCTCCATTTTCTGACAAACTTATGCTGTTCCATATCGTGTCATTAGTTTCAGTAACAGTAGGCTATTATGGTACCGCCTTATCAACTTGCCAAAGAAAAGACGTTATTTTAAAATACATGAGATTACTTGCAGAGATAGGGATTTATGCTGAAGATGGGGCGAATATATTAATAAAAAACGGTTGGTTTGAACAACCTCCATCTATAGATGACCGAGCTGCTTTAGCTAGGAAAAAGTAAATGAAAAAGCGAGCAGTAATGTGCTCGCTTTTTTTGCATATGCATGGGTTTTTCTTTTTTATTCTTAAATGAAAGAAGGAACATTCATTCTGTATGTTAGTTTTGAAACTTCTCTACTAATCGTGAATAGTCCTCTATAAAACCTAATCAATAAGTTTATGATCATGCTAAGAATCGTCAAAGAAATCCCTCCGCACCGCAGTTTTGTGTTACTTATCTAACACTTACTTAGTATTTATCTTTTTCAAGTGTTATATTCCAGATCAAAAATGGCTTGATTAGAATTGAGTAGCAACAGATGCAGCTTTTTGAATACCAGCTTCAATAATTTCGCTCGTACGGTCAGGGAATTGGTTATGACCTTCAACTATTACGTCTGTTGTTTCTTTAATACCAAAGAAATCTAAAAGTGTTTTTACATAGTTGACCGACATTTCTTTTGACGCAGCAGGACCTTCAGAATAAACGCCACCACGTGCATTTAAAAGGACAACTTTTTTATCAGCTAATAATCCCACTGGACCTTCTGCTGTATATTTGAATGTTGTTCCTGCTTGACATAAGTAATCCATGTACGTGTGAAGAACAGCAGGAACTGAGAAGTTCCAAAGTGGGAAGGCGAAAACAACTTTATCTGCTGCAAGGAATTGATCCAAATATTTTTGAACTGTATTTGCTGCAAGTTCTTCTTCAGATGTTAATTCCATTCCTTTACCACGTTTGAACATTCCGTTAATCATGTCTACTCCATAGTAAGGTAAGTTTTCTTGGAAAAGATCAAGCTCTGTAACTGTATCTTCAGGATGAGATTCTTTATAGCTTTGTAAAAAAGCCTCATATAATTGAACACTTACAGCCTGTTCAGTAGGGCGTGAATTTGCTTTAATAAATAATACGTTTGACATAATAATTCCTCCTAATATATTTACGTAAAGATGTTGCTATAGCAACTGTTTTGTGATAAATATCAACCATTACTTAGGTATTTATTAATATAAGAATAGTTGTTGTGCATACTAAATAACATAGTTGATTCTAATCAATTAAGAAAGATGTGTCAAATAATAAGTTTTTATAAAAATATCTTAATTGTATTAGGGTTAAGAAGCTTGCTAGTTACCCCTTCAATGGGGAGTAATTTTTTGTATAGACCAAGTATATCTTTTTAGTATTTAATTGTGGTCGGTCAAAAGGATGAGTTTTTCTAGCAAAAAAGTCTTAAATCAATAGAAGTTGCAAAAATATGGGGAAAGTTTCATATAAGATAATAATGGCTGCGAAATAGATAGTTGTAATAGCAAAAATAGCGTGTGAAGTTGCAAGAAAGTAGTGTGATCAGTTAAAGATGGTCAAAATTTGTACGAAATAAACTCCGGAAATTTCTCGGAATTTGTTAGATGATCGATTTTTAAATAAAGTTGATAGATTTTCGATAATAGTTGATAGATTCTAAGAAGAAGTTGATAGATTTTTAATGAAAGTTAATAGATTTACCTCAAGCTGCGGCTAAATAAAGTTTAAAGCCCTGAAACAAATTAGTTTCAGGGCTTTAAATATCAAACTACATAACATTAAAATATTTCGCTTCCGGATGAGACACGACTATTGCGGTAACAGAAGCCTCTGGTTCCATCATGAAGCCGTCTGTTAATTGAATTCCGATATCTTCTGGTCGGAGCGCTTTGAATAGCTTTTCTTGGTCTTCAAGGTCTGGGCAAGCTGGATATCCAAATGAAAAGCGTTGACCTTGATATTTAGCTGAAAAACGTTGATCCATTGTAAAGTCAGGTGCATCAGGGAAGCCCCAACGGTCACGAATTAATTGGTGAGTTCGTTCAGCTAATCCTTCTGCAAGCTCAAGAGCAAGGGCTTGAACAGCATGGCTCTTTAAATAGTCGCCTTGTTCTTTAAAGCCTTGTGCTAGTTCACGAATTTGACTGCCTGCTGTTACAGCAAACATGGCTACATAATCAAACCCATTATCCTGCTTAGGACGCACATAGTCAGAAATACAACGATGTGGCACCTTTTCCTGTCTTGGAAAATCATACGTTTGTAAAATAGAATCGGTATTGTCCGGATTCAAAATGTGTAGCTTGTTTCCTTCACTATAGGAAGGGAAGAACTGATACACAGCAGCTGGCTTAAACCATTTTTGCTTTGCACCATCCTTAAGGAGCTCCTGGATGAGCTCAACAAGCTCAAGTGCTTTTGGATCTTTTTTCTTCACTAATTCTTTAATTTTTCCTTTTAAGCCAAGGTGATGACCAATGAGCATTTGCATATTCACATAAGGGATGATTTGCGATAAGTCAATGTCTCTAATAATATGTCGTTTCGTATCATTAGGAGTGAAAATTGGTGCTTCACTTAGATTTCCGCGTTTGATTAATAAATCAGTCACAGCCTGAGACGGAGCAGCTTTCGTTTTTGTTTCTTCTGCAACTGCTGCTTCTTTTTGAGCAAATAATTCAGGTGAAGTTCGTAATTGATTAGCAAGCGATAAACCATCCATTGCGTCTTTTGCATAAACAACAGGACCGTTGTATTCAGGAGCTATCTTCATTCTTGTAAACTTTCTAGAAAGAGCTGCTCCACCAACTAAAATCGGAAGGTCACAGTTTGCTTTATGCAGATCTTGTGCTGTAATCACCATTTGCTGAGCTGATTTAACAAGTAAACCAGATAAACCAATTAGATCCGGCTTTTCATCTTTCACAGCTTGAATAAGTGTTTGAGGTGTTACTTTAATTCCAAGATCAACTACTCTATAACCGTTATTACTTAAAATAATATCAACAAGGTTTTTTCCGATATCATGAACATCACCCTTAACAGTGGCAAGAAGGATTTTTCCTTTTCCGCTGTCATCACGTTTTTCCATGAACTGCTCTAGGTAAGAAACAGAGGCCTTCATCACTTCGGCGCTTTGTAATACCTCGGCAACGATAAGCTGATTATCGTTAAAAAGTACACCAACCTCGGCCATACCCGTCATTAAAGGTCCATTAATAATATCAAGAGGTTCTGGATATTTCTTAAGAGCCAACTCTAAGTCAGGAATAAGGCCTTCTTTTGTTCCTTCTACTATATAGTTTGCTAATCTTTCTTCTAATGAAAGATTTTGGACAGGTTTTTTGTCTTCTTTTTTCTTTCCACGATAAAAGGCAGTGAATTTCGCAAGCGACTCATCTGTTGTTTTAAATAAAAGATTTTCTGCCATTTCGATTTCTTCTTTAGGAATAGAGGCGAAACGCTCTAGTTTTTCTGTATTAACGATCGCGTAATCTAGGCCTGCTTGTGTACAGTGATAGAGATAAACAGCATTTAATACTTCACGACCGACAGGAGGAAGACCAAAGGAAACGTTACTTACTCCAAGGATTGTTAAGCATTCAGGTAATTTTTCTTTAATGAGCTGAATACCGCGAACTGTTTCATTAGCAGAACCAATGTACTGCTCATCACCAGTTCCAACTGGGAAGACGAGCGGATCAAAAATTAAGTCACTGGCTTTTAGTCCATGCTTTTTCACTAAAAGATCATGAGAGCGGATAGCTACTTCGAGTTTCTTTTCAGCTGTTAATGCCATTCCAACTTCATCAATTGTTCCAACAACTAATGAACCACCGTACTTTTTGACAAGAGGGACGATTGCATCAAATCGTTCTTCACCATCTTCAAGGTTAATTGAGTTAATGATGGCTTTTCCTTGCGAATATTTTAATGCTATTTCAATAACTTTTTCATCTGTTGAGTCAATAACAAGAGGAGCTTTAACCTTCTTCACAACCTCTGGGATGAATACTTCCATATCTTCTAGCTCGTCTCTGTCAGGGTCAGCTAAACAGATATCAATTACATGTGCACCATTTTTCACTTGTGCTCTAGCAATTTCAGATGCTTCTTCAATCTTACCTTCAGCAATAAGGCGTTTGAATTTTCTTGAACCAATAACGTTTGTCCGTTCACCAACAAATAGGGGACGCATTCCTTCTTCATAAATAAGGGCGTCAATACCAGAAACGGTGTGACCGTTTGTAATCTCTTCCATTTTACGAGGAGAGACTGTTGAAACAGCTTCAGTAATAGCACGAATATGATCAGGAGTAGTTCCACAGCAACCACCAACAAGGTTAAGCCAGCCTTGCTCTGCAAAAGCAACTAATTTCTTTGCTAATGATTCTGGTGATTCATGATAGTTTCCTTCTTCATCAGGTAATCCTGCATTTGGATAACAGCTAACTGCAGTGTTTGCTAAGCCTGATAATGTACGGATATGGTCTGTCATAAATTCTGGACCTGTCGCACAGTTTAATCCAACTGAAATTGGTTTCATATGCTCAAGAGAAACATAAAAGGCCTCGATATCCTGTCCTGCTAGGGTAGTACCCATAGGTTCAATTGTTCCCGAGACCATAAGAGGTATTTCTTTACCAGTGTTTTCAAACGCTTGTTGAATGCCAAGGAAACCTGCTTTTACGTTTAGCATATCCTGACTTGTTTCTAGAAGAAGCAAATCAGCTCCTCCTAGAATTAACCCTCTTGCTTGTTCTTCATAATTTTCTACTAATGTATCAAACGTTGTTCCACCGGTAACAGATAGAGTTTTTGTTGTAGGTCCCATTGCTCCTGCAACATATCGTGGTTTTTCAGCTGTTGAAAATTTCTCAGCAGCACGTTTTGCGATTTTTGCAGATTCAATGTTAACTTCTAATGCTAGATGACCAAGGTCATATTCGTCTAGAACAAGGCTTGTAGCACCGAACGTATTTGTTGAGATAATGTCTGAGCCTGCTTCTAAATAGGCTTCATGAATGTCTTGAATTGTTTTAGGCGAAGTGAGTGTTAAGTATTCATTACATCCATCATATTCTTCGCCACCAAAGTCTTCAGCTGTTAGGTTTGCAGCTTGAATCATTGTACCCATAGCGCCATCGAGTACAAGTATTCGTTTTTCCAGTTCTTTTTTTATGCTAGACATGGGTAATCTTCCTTTCAGCTCGCTGTTTTTCCTTTTCATGGATGTAATTTGTTAACTCCACTGTCAGGTCATATTGTAAAAATGGGGTAATTAAATAAATTCCATTAAATAAGTCAAATGCTGTATCAATTAAATCCTTCGCAATGGCCAGGCCTTCTTGACGAGCCTTTTCTTTGTCATTTCCAGCAGTTGCCATTTTTTCACGAATAGAATCAGAAAGCTTAATGCCTGGAATTTCATTGTGAATGAATTCTGCATTACGGCTAGATGTTAATGGCATAATGCCGATATAAATTGGAGCTTGTAAATTTCTGGTTTCATTATAAACATCGATAATTTGTTGACTTGAGTATAAAGGCTGTGAAATAAAGTAATCCGCACCATGAGCAATCTTCTTTTCAAGTCTTAAAACAGCCTTATCAAGATGACGTACGTTAGGGTTAAAAGCAGCTGCTACAGAGAAATTTGTTTTCTGACCAAGTGGCTTCCCTGAATAAGATACACCTTCGTTAAATTGTTTAATTAAGCTGATTAAATCAAATGATGAAACATCATAAACAGATGTAGCTCCCGGGAAATCGCCAATTTTAGATGGATCTCCAGTGATAGCTAATACATCACTCATACCAAGTGAATGTAACCCCATTAAATGAGATTGTAAGCCAATTAAATTGCGGTCACGACAAGTAATATGAATTAGTGTTCTTGCACCTGTTTTTTCTTTTGCTAGAATCCCTGCTGCTAGATTACTAATACGAGGGGATGCTAATGAATTATCGGCTAGTGTTAATGCATCAATTCCTGCATCATGCAGTGCTTGTGCTCCTTCTAAAAATTTATCCATTCCAAGCTTTTTAGGAGGATCAAGCTCAACAATAACCGAGCGCTTTTCTCTCACAATCTCCTCAAGTGGTGGGAGGGAGTTTACCTTTTGATCTTGAACTTCAATTGCCGATTTTTTCGCGACTTTTACTTGCTTTGTTTGTACAGGGGCTAAATTAGCTATTGCCTCAGCCATCGCTTTAATATGGTTTGGTGTTGTACCACAGCACCCGCCTATTAATCTAACACCTTGTTCTCTAAATTTTAGGGCGCTTTCCTTAAAGTAAGTTTCATCAGATTCATAGACAAGACGACCCTCATTTAATGCAGGTAAGCTGCTATTAGGAAAAACAGATAGAAAAGCCTTCTCAGGAATAGGTACTTCTTCTAGAGATTGAATCATGTGATGTGGACCTAAACGGCAGTTTAAGCCAATTACGTTTGCTCCGAGTTCTTCTAAGATAGAAAATCCGTCTGTTAATGAAGTACCGTCCTGTAATACACCAGCTTCATGGAGTGATACATTTGCAATGATCGGTTTATTTGTTTCTTTTCGAGCAATTGAAAGAACAGTTTTCATTTCTTCTAAGTCATAGAATGTTTCGAGTAGTAGACCGTCCACATCTTCATTTAGCAAAAGATAGAGTTGCTCTCTAAAATTACGTTTAATTTCTTCAATACTATGAGCACTCTTTTTAAAGGTACGGATTCCTCCGATTGTTCCAAAAACATAGGTTGACTCTTTTGCAGCTTTTTTTGCAATTTCTATCGCTTTTTTATTGATTTGTCTAATGTCGTCCTCTAACCCGTAACGAGACAATTTGATATCGTTTGCCCCATATGTATTCGTTTGGATGAGGTTAGCGCCTGCCTCAATATAGGCTTGGTGTACAGCAAGCACATCTTCAGGCTTAGAAAGGTTTAATTCTTCAAAGCAGCGATCTACTCCGTGAGAGTAAAGCATTGTTCCCATTGCACCGTCAGCAACTAAAATTTTACTTTTTAAATCTTCTAAAAAATTCATAAATAAGAGCCCCCGATCTAGTTGAGTATTGATCATATTTATACTAATAAAAAAAGCCTTCTTGTTGAGAAGGCTGTATAATAATAAGCTTCCCTTATCTTCCAAGCATGTTGAATATGCTTGCTGGAATTAGCACCTTGGCACTCGCAGAAGTCTTGGTGGGTGGTTTTAGAATTTGATTGACGGTTTTTGATAGAGACTATCATAGATTAGAAGCTATAACTTTGTGTTGGATGTTTTCTTTTAGCACGGCAAGCTTTCGCTTGCAGCGGCTTGCTTGGCAAGCCTTGGAAAAATAAATAAAAATGCTTCGAACAAACAAAAGCGCTTTATTCGAGTCATTTTTATTTATTTTTCTGTGCTAAAAGAAAATGACTTAGGGTTATGTTCTAAATTTAGTCAATCAAGTAAACCAGACTTCACTCGTTATGGACCGGTTGCTGAAGCTTCATCGGGCCAGTCCCTCAGCTTCTCTTGATAAGATATGAAATTTTCTTAAGTGTTACGTTTTTCTTAAGAGGTAAGAGTGTATATTAGTGATCTAGCTCCAGCGCCTAGCCCCTCGAGGTCATAAGCCAATTTAGAATATAAGGCAAAGAGCGCCTTCTATTCTAAATCGTCTTATGCTTGTCGGAGCTGAACGAGGCGCTTGCGCTTTTCTTAATAACTTTAACGTATTAAAAGGATTACAACTAATTTATCTAATATTGCGAAAAATATCAATAGTAAAATGATGATTTGTCTAAAATTAATAGTCTGTGATGCTTTTTTTAGATGGAAGTTTTGGTGAGTGTTTCCAGACGATGACAGTTAGAGCATATGATGAGATCGTGGGAATATGCGTATAATAGTAGAAAAGTCAGGCTGTTGTTGGTGGCCTGACTTATAATATGTAACTATGCGGTTAATTAGCGGTAGTTGATGAATTGAACATCAATTGGTAAATCAGCACCTTTGATTGCTGCAATAATTTGCTGAAGCTCATCACGGCTTTTTCCGGTTACACGGATTTGGTCGTCTTGAATTTGAGATTTTACTTTAAGACCAGTGTTTTTAATAATGGTATTAATTTTCTTTGCGTTATCTTTATCAATTCCTGAAACCAATTCAGCTTTTTGACGAACAGTGCCACCAGAAGCATTTTCAACCTTTTTATAAGAAATGTTTTTAATCGGTACGTTTCTCTTAATCAGCTTAGATAGAAGAACATCTTTTAACTGCTCTAGTTTGTATTCATCGTCTGAAACTAAAACAAGCTCTTCTTTTTCTAGACTGATATTGCTTTTGCTACCTTTAAAGTCATATCTTGTTGCAATTTCTTTCATTGCGATATTGATTGCATTTGTAACTTCTGGAAACTCAACTTTTGATACAATATCAAATGAACTATCTTTCGCCATAATTATCCTCCATTGCGTATATAATATAGGTTGATTATAGTAAAATAAAACAATGATCACAACTTTTACCTAAAAAGTGTGAATCAATTGTCGAGGAGACTCTTCGGGGCTACCCGCGGATCTACTTACAATATATACGGAAATGTATAAAACATAAGATGAAAGGCAGGACATATTATTTATGATCCCAGGAACTTTTGCAACACTAACAATAGATGAGCAGGTGGATTACGGATACTTTTTAACAGATGGGAAAGACCGTGTTCTTTTACATAATAATGAAGTGATCGGAGAAGTTGAAGAAGGAGAAAAGGTGGAGGTTTTCTTTGGTGTTGACGCACAAGATCGCCTTTACGCAACAATGAAAAAGCCGTTCATTACCCAAGATACATATGGCTGGGTTGAAGTGGTGGACATCGTTGAGGATATGGGCGCTTTTGTGGATATTGGGCTAAGCAAGGATGCATTAGTAGCTAAAGATCATCTTCCATATTTACGTGAAGTGTGGCCAAATGTAGGGGACAAGCTTTATTGTACGTTAAAGGTTTCGAAAAACGGCCGATTTTTTGTACGACTAGCAACAGAAGAAATTGTTGAGCCATTCTTTAAGAATGCAGATCGAGCTTTATTCAACAAGGAAGTAACAGGAACAGTTTACCGAATGATCGTTGCCGGATCGTTCATTCTTACAGAAGAAGGATACAAAGGGTTTATTCATTCCTCCCAACGTGAAGTTGAGCCAAGATTAGGCGAGACAGTCACCGGCAGGGTCATTGATGTAAAAGAAGATGGAACAATCAATGTTTCTTTATTACCACGAAAACATGAAGCACAAGGCAGTGATGCGGAAAGAATCTATGCATATATGCAGGATAGAAACGGTGCTATGCCTTTTACAGATAAAAGTGATCCTGATGATATAAAAGAACGTTTTAATCTTAGTAAGGGAGCATTTAAACGAGCTTTAGGATTATTAATGAAAAATAATCGAGTTTATCAAAAGGATGGCTGGACTTACTTTAAAGAAGAAGAAAATAATTAATAATCGAGCTAAAAAAGCTTTCACTCTTAAATGAAAAAGAGTGAAAGCTTTTTTTATAGAAAAATACCTAAATAGGGTGGAAAAATGACGGGATTTGTCGATATAAGTAATGGATATAAAATTGATAAAGTGAGGTTTTAACATGTTCATCAAGAATGTAACAGCCTTGTTTGCTTTAGTTTTTGTGATCATCACCGCTGGTTGTTCGCAGCAAGAGACCGCGAGCTCAGTTGATGACAAGGTGAAAATTGGTATTATGTTGTCTGACGTCGGACTAGGAGATCAATCTTTTAGTGACTCGGCATTTAATGGATTAACAAAAGCAAGAGACGAGCTTGGAATTTTATTTGATTATAGAGAACTTAAAGAATCAGAAACGTATGAAAAAGGTTTAACAGAATTAGTTGAAGAAGATCACGATATTATTGTTGGTTTAGGTTTTATGGTGCAAACCGACCTAGAGAAGGTGGCTAAAAAATATCCTGATCAACACTTTATTTTAATTGATGCAGTTTCTGAACTTGAAAATGTAACATCTATTACATTTAAAGAAGATGAAGGAAGCTTTCTAACAGGTGTAGTTGCAGCTTTAGCTACAAAATCAAATAAATTAGGTTTTATTGGTGGAGATGATGTCCCACTAATTAATAAGTTTGAAGATGGCTTTATTGAGGGAGCAAAATCTGTAAATCCTTCAATTACTGTGGAAGTTAAATATGCAGGAGACTTCGGTAACGACCAGCTTGGAGCGCAGATTGCACGTGATATGATTCAAAAAGATGTGGATGTTTTATATGCGGCAGCTGGTTTTACTGGTGTTGGTATGTTAAAGGAGGCCCAGGCAAATAAAGTATTGGCCATCGGTGTAGACACGGATCAATATTTTTATGCTGAGAAAGCTGTTGTCACATCGATGCTGAAAAAGGTTGATACAGCTATGTATCAATTAGCAGAGCAGTTAATAAAAGACGGGAAAATTTCTGAAGGCCATATTGAGTTAGGAATTAAAGATAATGGAATCGATTTGGCTCCACTTAGAGTCGTACCATTCAGTGAAGAACAACAACAAACGATTGATGAGTGGAAAGAAAAGCTCACAAGTGGCAGTTAGGAGGATAACATGACAATAAAGAAAAAGCTATTAATTAATTCAATCAGTGTACTACTATTAGCGTTGTTTATGATTGCTTTTATCATTTATAATATGCTGTCTATTCAATCATCTACTCAAGATGAAGTACCCAATTTATTAAACATAGAAGAATTACAAGGTAAGTTGAACACATCAAAGCAAGGGTTAAATAATTTTTCGGTTACAGCAACAGACGCTCAAAAAGAAGAAGTGTTGCTTAGTATAGCAGAAAGTGACAAATTACTAGCTGAATTAAAAAAGGGGATCACTCACAGTAATAGTGTAGAAACATTGGAAAAGGCGATAACTAAGTATGAGCAGTGGAAAGTAGAAGCAAATACGGCACTTGAGGATAAGATTGGTCCTGAAGCAAAACGTCAATCAGTTCGTTTAGATGGAATCTTAAATGACATACATCTACTAAATGAATATGCAAATGAGCAATATGCTATTTTACAACAAAATCTACAAAAACAAATTTCCTTTGTAATTGTTTCAGCAGTAATCGGAAGTATCATTCTAGTGGTACTCAGCTTGTTCATTGCGCTTAGAATGACAAATTCAATTACCCGTCCGTTAAGGGCATTATCAAAGAATGCGGAGGAAATTGCAGCTGGAAACCTTGTTATAGAGTCGATTACGTACAAAGGCAAAGATGAGCTTGGTGCTTTAAATACATCTTTTGAGCAAATGGTTGATCAGTTAAGAAGCTTACTAGTTTCTGTTGAAACAGTGAGTAAGGATGTTGAAGGCTTTGCTAAAGATTTAGAAACAGAAAATAAGGGATTAGCTGCTATTACAAATCAAGTGGCAGTTTCCACAAATGAGATGTCAATTGGTACTCAGTCTATTTCAAATGATTTGCAAGATGCTGTTTCTTTAATTGAACAGATGGATAATGGGTTTAAGGGTAACGTGACTAAATCTGAAGAATCTGTTACCTTTGGGAGCGAGGCTGTTTCAGCAATTACGTCTGGTCAAGAAGCCATTGAAACTCAGCGTTCATTAATGATTAAAAATCAAAATACAACTCAAAAAATTGATGAAGCCACAAAAACGTTTACGATTTATGCAGCTCAAATTGAAGATATGGCGAAAACAGTTTCAGGTATCGCAGATCAAACTAATTTACTAGCTTTAAATGCTGCCATAGAGGCAGCACGAGCAGGTGAGGCTGGAAAAGGATTTGCTGTTGTGGCGGATGAGGTGAGAAAGCTTGCAGAGGAATCTACAAACTCTACAAAGCATATTTTTGAGATGGTTACAAAAATAAAAGAAGGCATTTCTGAAATTACTCAATTTGTTCAAGCGGGTGTGACCATTGCTGAAGAACAAAAGAGCTCAATGGATACGACAACAGAGGCTTTTGATAACATCGGTGTTCGAGTGGATGAAATGATGATACGTTTGACGTCATTAGTTGAGGGAATGAATTCTTCGAAACAATTTGGGGAAAAAGTTCTTAATAGTGTAGAGAGCATTAGTGCAGTTGTTGAGGAAACGGCAGCAGGTAATGAGGAAATTTCCGCGTCAACAACTGAACAATTGTCAGCGTTTGAGAAAATTGTAAGTAAAGTTGTTACAATGAGAGAATTAACGGATGATTTAAATGAAACGATTGGTAAATTTAAGTTGAAATAAGGAAGAGCCCCTCACATATTGTGAGGGGCATTTTGCTTTGGTATAGTATATTTTTATATAGGAAAGGTAAGAACAGGTTCGTTCCATTGCGCTCCAGACACAAGATTCCCCGGGGAGGAAGCTGAGCCTCCTCGGCTTTGCCTGCGGGGTCTCAGCCTTTCCTCACTTCCCGCAGGAGTCAAGTGTCTTCCGCTCCATTTCACTATTTTTTTTAAAAAGAATTCACAAGTTGTAATTTAGCAAATATTTCACAGCGAAACACCTTTTACAAATCATTTATTACTTACAAATGATCTGTTTTTTTAGAGTATTGGCGTTCGCCTTTTTGACGGTTTTTTTCACGCATCATATTTTTTTCATGACGTTTTGCGTTATTGTCTTTTGCTTTTTTATCATTATCACTAGTGTGTGGCATGATGATGCTCCTTTCAAACGAGTGTAAGCTTATCATTCCCACATGCTATTGCGAGTATGTGTTAAAGCTCATCATTTAAAAAGAAAATCGCTAGTGTCCCTGGTCCTGAATGGGCACCAATAACAGCACCTACATAGTTTATATAAATATCCTTAGGTTGAAATTCTTCTTGAATCAGTGCTTTCATTTCATTTGCGGACTCCTCATCATCACCGTGACTTATCGCGATTGTTTGATTTTGGAGATTTACTCCACGTTCTTTCATGATTTCAATTATTCGTTTAAATACTTTTTTACGTCCACGTATTTTCTCAAGAGGGATAAGCTTCCCATCTTCAACATGAAGTAATGGCTTAATATTTAATAAACCGCCAACAAATGCTGAAGCTTTGCTAATTCGTCCGCCGCGGGCTAAGTATTCTAGATTGTCAACGGTGAAGATATGCTCAACCTTTTGACAATAGGTTTTTACAGCGTTTTCAATTTCTTCCAACGTTTTTCCATTCTTTGCAAGCTCAACAGCAAACTTAACGGCAAGACCACAGCCGAGAGATGCGCATTTTGAATCAATAATTGTCAATTTAAAATCGGGGTACTCTTCTAACACTTCATTTCGCATCATCATGGCTGTTTGGTATGTACCTGAGAGTTCGGATGAAAACGCAACATATAAACTAGGTGTCCCCTTTTTAGCAAGCTCAGTAAAAACATCCTTAAATAAAGATGGAGTAATTTGAGATGTTTTAACTACGGTACCTTGCCGCATTTCTTCATAAATTTGTTTAGGTTTTATTTCTCTTTGATCCTCCAGTTGCTTCCCATTTAGTTCAACACTTAAAGGAAGAAAAGTAATTGAATTTTCCTGAAAATATTCAATTGGCAAATCAGATGCACTGTCAGCTAAAATGTGAACATTCATTTTAACACCTCATTTAACTTATAATAAGTTCTTTACGTTAATTTTAGTTTATCACTCCGGAGTTAAAATACAATCTTTGTGTTCAATTCTTATGAAGATGGGAAAAACTAGACTAAAGAGCTTGAACGACAGGAGGAAAAAATTGAATGTTGAAAACAGAAACCATGAAAATCATAGTGGTCATTCTCGGTGCATTATTAAATGCAATCGGTTTAAATTTTTTTTTAATACCTGCAAATGTTTATTCAAGTGGTTTTACAGGTATTGCTATGCTGATATCGAGGGTATTGGAAGATTACACTCCATTTTTTATCTCAACAGGAATACTGCTTTTACTTTTAAACATACCTGTAGCCATTCTAGGGTGGTTAAAAGTAGGGAAATCCTTTACGCTATATAGTTTTTTTAGTGTAGCTGCAACAACATTTTTTTTAGAGCTTGTGCCCTTATATTCTTTTTCAGAGGATATATTATTAAATGCTGTTTTTGGTGGTGTTATTATGGCCATTGGAGTTGGGATTACGTTGAAATACGGTGCCTCAACAGGTGGATTAGATATTATTGCGATGGTACTATCCCGAATGAAGGACAAGCCTGTTGGAACCTATTTTTTTCTGTTTAATAGCATCATCATCCTTGCGGCTGGATTACTTTTTGGTTGGGAAAAAGCATTATACACATTAGTTTCACTCTATGTTTCCACGCGCGTTATTGATGCTATTCATACAAGACATGAGAAATTAACAGCTATGGTCATTACGAAAAAAGCGGATGTATTAAAAAAAGCGATACATTCAAAGCTAGTTCGGGGAATAACAATGATTCCTGCTAAAGGTGCGTTTACGAATGAAACGAAGGATATGTTACTTATTGTTATCACAAGATATGAGTTATATGACCTCGAAAAAATTATTAAAGAAGAAGATCCACAAGCATTTACAAACATTGTTCAAACGGCAGGTATCTTTGGCTTTTTTAGAAAGGAGTAATGAAATGAGGATAGGATTTTTCCTTTTGGTGATCTTCTTCTTAACGGGTTGTTCTTTAGAAGATAGAAGTGAAGCAGAAAGCATTGTGCCTGAAACAGAGGTAAAAGAAGTGAAGAATGGAGAACTGGATTTGAATGTCTCCATATATCAAGAGAAACAAGCAATAAAACTTATTATTACGCTAGTAAACAATACCAATGAAATGAAGAAAATTGAATTTCCTACAAGTCAAAAATATGAAATCGTTTTGACAAATAAAAAGGGGGAAGAAGTATATCGTTATTCAAAAGGTAAAATGTTTACACAAGCAATTGAAACGGCCTTAATTAAATCAGGTGAAAGGATGGAGTGGGAAGAAATATGGGAATACTCGTCACTCTCACCAGGAGAATATAAGGCAGAAATCACCATTTTAGCTCCGCATACAGTAGAGTTAAAAAAAGAAGTGAGTTTTCAAATTAGTAAAGAAGAAAGCGAACCAAAATAGGTTCGCTTTGCTTTGTTACATGCTAGTAAGTGTTTGTTGTAACTCTCGAAGTTGAGCTCGTTCAGCATCTGTACAGTTTGCAAAGGCAGAAGATAAGGCATTTTTTGCCTTCATAACTGCTTCCTGTTGATCTCCCTGCTCAGAACCCGAGGATATAGAGTTTGCATAGGCAACTGCTTCACGAGCTTGCTGAAATAATGGATTTGTCACTTATATCCCTCCAAGTGGAGTATCATCTGATTTACTTTTATATGCTTCTGATTCAGATAGTGTTGAGTGGTAAGGGAACCTCTCATCGTGCTTAGTAACGATATCTTTGCCTTGTTGAACAAAACGTTTTGATTTGTTACGTTTACCCATTGAAAAAGCCCCCCTTTATAATGATGACGCTCTCGTTCGGTGCGTCATCATTATTGTGTGCGAAAAAGTTGATTATATTAATGGCAATTACTATCTAGATTACATAAGACTGTTGTTACAAAATGCATAAAAAATACCTGTTTAAAGGATTATAAGCCAAGTGTGTTCTTTAAATAATGGGCAACTCCGTCTTCTTCATTCGTTTTGGTTTCCTTGTTGGCAACATCTTTAAGCCTTGTGATGGCATTTCCCATAGCTACACCTTGTCCTGCGTATGTAAGCATTTCTAAATCATTATCTTCATCTCCGAAAGCAATAATGCGTTCAGAGGGGATATTATAATAAGAAGAAATTCTTTCCAAACCAATTGCCTTATTCATTCCTGCTCGAATAATTTCAATAACATGCCACGGTGCTGCCCATCGGCGATGATCAACAACCTCAGCATGAACATCTGATAAGTAATTTCTAATTTTTTCAACATCTTCTTCAGCTGCATGAATAAGAATACTCGTGACATCATTCCCTAAATTTTGACGTAAATCACCGATTTTAATATCTGGATTTCCCATGCTAAAAACATCGATCATTTTTTCATCATGATAATGAAAATACACATCATCTATAATTTCAGCTAAAACATTATGTAAGTGATGCTCTTCAGCAACATCAATGATTTCCTTTACAACTTTGAGATCTAAAGTTGTATGATAGGTTCCCCAGCTATCGTCCTTTGGATGATGAACATATGCACCGTTAAAATTGACTATTGGTGTATCGAGATCTAATTCTTCGTAATATATGGAGCTTGATCGAAATGGTCTACCTGTTGCGATGCAGACAATATGGCCTGCTGCTTTTGCTTTGTTTATTATTTCCTTAGAGTAAGGTGATATTGTTTTATCGTCTTTTAAAAGAGTCCCATCTAAGTCTAAAGCAATTAAAAAAGGTTTCGTTTCCATACAGTCTCCTTTATCATATATGTTTTTTAGGTGATCACCGGTTTATGTAGGCACAATTGCTACTTTATAGGGTACACCTATTTAATAACAGTGTATCTTTTTTCCAACTTTAATGTCTACATGTTACACTAACAAAGTGGGAAAATTACTCAGGAGGCGCATAATCATTGATTATTGTTGAAAAATTACATATAGAAAACATTCCAGCACTTCACATCGTAAAGCAATCCTTACAGGGCACAAAAACACCTTTCGTAATTTTTGTGCATGGTTTTACAAGTGCCAAAGAAAACAACCTCCACTATGCTTACTATTTAGCTGAAAAAGGCATGAGAGTTATCTTACCTGAGGCTTTATACCATGGAGAGAGAAGCGAGAATTATGACACAAAAGAATTAAGCTTGAATTTTTGGAAGATTGTATTGAATGAAATAAAAGAAGTGAACATGATAAAAGAATACTTTGAACAAAAGCAGCTAATTGATTCAGAGCGTATTGGACTTGCAGGTACCTCTATGGGGGGAATTACAACCTTAGGGGCTCTCACTCAATATGAATGGATAAAAGCAGCGGTTAGTCTAATGGGAAGCCCATGTTATACAGCCCTTCTAAAAGGGCAGCTGTATTCTTTACAACAAAGCGGAGTAGAGGTTCCACTGTCAAATGAGGAAATAGAGGAACAACTAACACACTTACAGCCATTTGACTTGAGCCTACAAAAAGAAAAGCTTCAAAATCGACCACTGCTCTTTTGGCATGGTGAACGAGATAATGTTGTTCCATTTGCACCAACCTATCAATTTTACAAAGAAATCATACCAATGTATGAAAAAGAACCAGAAAAGCTAAGGTTTATTGCTGACCCATTAGCTGACCACAAAGTATCCCGAGAAGGTACATTAGCATTAGTTGAATGGTTTGAGAGGTATTTATAGGTGAATATGAAAAGGTAGTTGCTTTTTAAAAGTAGGTTTATCTTTATAGTGGAGCGAAATGGAACGAACAAATTTGAAAGTGCCAATATTCGATTACTTCCTACAATATAAATTTTACTTACACAGAAAGAAAGCAGAATCCTTTCTTTCTACTTTAGCTTTTACTATACTCTAAGTACCACGATCTTAAAAGGAGTGCTAACCGAGATGGATGAATCACTAAAAGAAAATATTTATGGCGCGTTAGAAACAGTTGTCGATCCAGAGCTAGGTGTTGATATTGTCAACCTTGGACTTGTTTATGACATTGAAATGGATGAAGAGGGGAAAACAATCGTAACAATGACACTTACCTCAATGGGCTGCCCATTAGCAGGAACGATTGTTGAACAAATCAAAATTGCACTTGATGATATCCCAGAAGTTAAGAGCACAGAAGTAAATATTGTTTGGAATCCACCATGGACAAAAGATAAAATGTCCAGAATTGCTAAAATTGCTCTAGGAATTCAATAAACATAAGAAAACATCAATTTACTCATATGAGTTAGATTGATGTTTTTTTATACACTTTTTTCGTTTCGTTTATGCATATTGATGTATATATATAAATGATGTCATTTCCAACATAAACTGACACAATCTCAATATGCATAAGAATTAGTTTTAAAATTTAAAAAAATATTATTTATACACTTGATTTTATTTTTATACAAACTTATAATTGAGAAATAATTTAGAAAACGAACTTACTAGAGGGTGTGATTTGGTGAAAGTCGGAATTATCGGGGCCACAGGATACGGTGGAGTCGAATTATATCGTATATTATCCAATCATCCACATGTAGAAGAATGTATCCTTTATTCATCTTCAGAAATGGATGTTCCATACAGTAACACATTTCCACATCTACATGATTTGAGCGATCACATATTAAATAATATTGATGTGGAAGACATCAAAAAGAATATACATGTATTATTTTTAGCAACACCTCCTGGGGTTTCAAGGAATTTATCTCCACAATTTCTTGACTCAGATGTAAAGATTATTGATTTGTCCGGTGATTTGAGGTTAAAGGACCGTAATGAGTATGAACATTGGTATAAAAGACCTTGTGTAGAAGATGAGGTACTTGAAAAGACAGTTTACGGCTTATCTGAATTAAATAAAGAAGAAATTAAGAAGGCAACACTGCTTGCAAATCCAGGATGTTTTCCAACAGCTACGATATTGGGCTTAGCACCAGTTGTAAAGAACAGGATTATTCATGAACAATCGATTATTGTGGACGCGAAAACAGGAGTTTCTGGAGCGGGTCGAAATATCTCACAAGCTACTCATTTTTCTGAAACAAATGAAAATATAAAAATTTATAAAGTTCATGAACATCAACATATACCTGAGGTGGAGCAAGCGCTTTTTGCATTAAACGATGGGATAACGGCTATCTCATTTAATACACACCTCATTCCAATGACAAGAGGAATTATGGCGACAATTTATGCTAGTTTACAAGAGTCGTATACAACAGAAAGTTTATTAGATTTATATAAAGACTTTTATGCTGCATCACCATTTGTGCGTGTTCGTAAACAAGGTGAGTTTCCTTCAACAAAGGAGGTTTATGGCTCGAATTTTTGTGACATCGGCCTAAAAGTAGATGAACGAACAGGAAGAGTAACGATTGTTGCGGTAATTGACAACTTAATGAAGGGTGCAGCAGGTCAGGCGGTACAAAACTTCAACCTAATGAACGGCTATGAAGAAGCAACGGGCTTGTATTTTGCACCTATATATCCATAAGACTATTTGTAAGTGATGAAGAAAATTTGTTCATCATGACAACCGGGGAGGAAATAAACGTGCTACAAGCAAAAGAAACATCTAGCATTAAAAAAATTGAAAACGGGTCAATCGTTTCAGCAAAGGGTTTCTCAGCTGACGGTGTTCACGTCGGGTTACGTTATTCGAAAAATGATTTAGGTGTTATTTATAGTGAGGTACCGGCGAGCTGCGCGGCTGTATACACTCAAAGTCATTTCCAAGCTGCACCGTTAAAGGTAACACAAGAAAGTGTAGCAAAAGAAAACTTATTACAAGCGATTATTGTTAATAGCGCAAACGCTAATGCATGTACTGGTGAACAAGGGTTAAAAGATGCATATGAAATGAGAGAGCGCTGTGCAAGCCTGTTTACTATTCAACCTCATTATGTTGCAGTTGCTTCAACAGGTGTTATTGGTGAATTTTTGAAGATGGATAAAATTCGTGCCGGTATTCAGGAGTTAAATCCTCAATGTAACCAAGAAGCATCAGAGGCATTTCAAACAGCGATCTTAACAACAGATTTGGTTATGAAAAACTCTTGCTACGAAGTAGAAATTGATGGGAAAACAGTAACAATTGGGGGAGCCGCTAAAGGATCAGGGATGATTCATCCAAATATGGCAACAATGCTTTCATTCGTTACAACTGATGCGAATATTGATTCTTCAACTCTTCAAGCGCTTTTAAGCGAAGTAACTGATAAAACATATAATCAAATTACTGTTGATGGTGATACATCAACAAACGATATGGTATTAGTTATGGCAAATGGCAAGGCAGAAAATAATGCGCTAAATCCAAATCATCCACAGTGGGATGACTTTAAAGCAGCATTTCAATTAGTAAGTGAAGAGCTGGCAAAGCAGATCGCTAAAGATGGTGAAGGAGCAACAAAGCTGATTGAAGTGGAAGTAACGGGTGCTAAGACGAAGCAAGAAGCAAATGTTGTTGCAAAAAAAATCGTTGGTTCAAGCTTAGTTAAAACAGCGGTTTACGGGGCTGATGCGAACTGGGGAAGAATTATTTGTGCAGTTGGATATAGTGAGGCACAAGTGGAACCGGAAAAGATTGATATTTTCCTAGGAGATTTATGCTTGTTCACGAACAATAGTCCACAATCGTTTTCCGAAGAGGCTGCTTCAAGTTACTTAAAACAAGATTCAGTGAAAATAACAGTTAACCTGGGAGTTGGAGCTGAAGCCGGTAAAGCCTGGGGCTGTGATTTAACATATGATTACGTGAAAATTAACGCAAGCTATAGAACATAAGGGAGATCGTTATGTCAAAAACAGTCGTATTAAAATGTGGTGGTAGTACCGTTCATCAATTATCAGAAACATTCTTTCAAAGTTTAAAAGATTTGGTTTCATCAAACTGGCGGGTCATGATTGTCCATGGTGGAGGTCCAGATATTACAAAGATGCTAAAGGCTCTGGAAATAGAAACTGAGTTCTATAACGGACAACGAAAAACAACAGAGGATGTATTAGAAATTGCTGAAATGGTGCTAGCTGGTAAAATTAATAAACATCTGACAAATCTTCTTCAGCAAAAAGGGTTCAACTCGATCGGAGTATCAGGTACTGATGGTGGACTTTTACAAGCGGAATATTTGGATAAAGAGAATCTGGGATTGGTAGGAAAAGTAACCTCAGTTCAGACGTCAGCTGTATCTTTATTAATGGATCATGGATATATACCGGTTGTTGCGCCACTGGCACGCACTGTGACAAACGAGACTCTAAATGTGAATGCCGATTTAGCTGCAGCAGCTATTGCAAATGGTGTAGGAGCTGAAAAGTTTTTATTTGTAACGGATGTACCAGGAATTATGGATCAAAACAAGCAGGTGATTGAAACCATTACACCTGAAGAAATCTCCGAACTGATCGAAAAAGAGGTCATTACAGGGGGAATGATTCCAAAGGTTGAGTCAGCTGTAGCCACTTTATCTGACATTTGTCAGGAGGTTATGATTGTAAGTGGAAGCGAGGCCTTTGTTGAGAGCGGTATATTTAAAGGAACAAAAATTGTAAGTGAAGGGGAGGTTTTGAAATCATGAGTTATTTATTCCCTACGTACGCAAGATGGGATGTAACGATTAAAGAAGCAAAGGGCTCATGGGTTACTGATGAGAATGATAAAAAGTACTTAGATTTTATCTCCGGTATTGCTGTTTGTAACTTAGGGCATGCAAATGAGGATGTGACGGCTGCGGTCGAGGAGCAGTTAACAAAGTATTGGCATATGTCAAATTTATTTCATCAGCCAATTCAAGAGGAAGTAGCCAAGCTCTTAGTTAACTCAACTGAAGGAGATGCTGTTTTTTTCTGTAACAGTGGGGCAGAAGCAAACGAAGCTGCAATCAAACTAGCACGCAAGCACACTGGGAAAACAAAGATTGTAACCTTTTTACAATCGTTTCATGGCAGAACTTTCGCAACAATGTCAGCAACAGGTCAGGAAAAAATTCAACAAGGATTTGGACCCTTGCTTGAAACATTTCAATATTTACCATACAACAATTCTAATGCGTTAGATGAGCTTGAAGACGATGTAGCAGCAATTATGCTAGAAGTGGTTCAAGGTGAAGGTGGAGTTGTTCCAGCACAGCAAGAATTTCTTCAAAAAGTAACGGAAACGTGCAACCGTATCGGAGCATTATTAATCATTGATGAAGTTCAAACTGGTATTGGTCGTACAGGAAAACCATTTGGTTATCAACATTATGGAATTTCACCTGATATTATCACTTCTGCAAAAGGGCTCGGCAGTGGCTTACCGGTCGGAGCAATGATCGGAAAGCAGTCTTTGATTGATACCTTTCAAGCGGGAAGCCACGGTTCTACTTTTGGTGGTAATCCAATTGCCATGGCAGCTGCAAAAGCTACAATTACCAAAATCTTTGAAGAAAATTTTCTTAAAGAAGTGGAAGAAAAAAGTAACTATCTGCTTGGCAAGTTGAATACTGTAATAGGAGCTCATTCCCTAGTGAAAGAAATTCGCGGTAAAGGCTTATTACTAGGAATAGAATGTAAGGAACAAGTTGGAGAGATTATTAATCAGCTTAGAGAAAAGCAATTACTTGTTTTGCCAGCTGGACCAAATGTGGTCCGATTACTTCCTCCATTAACAGTGTCGTATGAGGAGATTGATACAGCGATTGAAACAATAGCAAGTGTGTTTTCTTCAGTCGAGCAATCCGTAGGTGCGCAATAAGACAGTATTTTTTTTGCTAGTAATTGAATAAAAATACTGTATATTTAATAATTATCCACACGCTAATAGGTGGGCGTTTCCACTAGTAGAGAACTATAGACAAACGAGGTGTAAACAGATGAAAGGATATCTCCATTTAGAGGATGGATCAGTGTATAACGGGACACTTGAACATGGCTCCTCGGAGGACATTAACGGTGAAATTGTATTTTTTACAGGAATGACGGGTTATCAGGAAGTATTAACAGATCCTTCCTATAAAAATCAAATTGTTGTATTTACGTATCCTCTTATTGGAAATTACGGGATTAACATAAGTGATGATGAAAGTAAAAAGCCGCAAGTAAAGGCGGTAGTTATCTATGAAAATACGACAAATTATTCACACTATGAAGCGCAATACAGCTTTAAGGAGTATCTAGAAAAATGGAATATTCCAATCATTCACCACGTTGACACACGTGCTGTTGTGAAGAAAATTAGAAATCATGGATCAATGGCGGCTACGATCTCAACAACCTTAAACCAAGAAGAACAGCCTTGTGCAATCTTCGAAGATGGAGTTTTTGAGGTTGTATCCGATCAGCTTGAAACTTATGGTGAAGGTGAAAAACATATTGCTTTAGTTGATTTCGGCTTTAAAAAATCAATTTTAACAGCCCTTTTAAATAGAGGTTGTAAAGTAACAACCGTTCCTTTTAAAATGATCGACAAAGTTGCTGATCTTAAACCTGACGGAGTCCTTTTATCAAATGGACCAGGAGATCCAGAGCAACTAGCAAACTATTTTTCACAAATTAAGAAAGTCGTTGCTGCGCACCCAACATTAGGTATTTGCTTAGGTCATCAGTTAATTGCCCTGTCATTTGGTGCAAAAACGAAAAAGCTTCTGTTTGGACATAGAGGAGCTAACCAGCCAGTATATGATGTGAAAACAAACAAAGTGTTTATGACCTCGCAAAATCACAGCTATGTTGTGATGAAAGATAGCTTAAAAGAAACAGAGTTAGATATGCGTTTTTATCATATTAATGATGATTCAATCGAAGGATTATCACACAAGAACTTACCAATTATTACAGCACAATTTCATCCAGAGGCACATCCAGGACCTTCAGATAGTGAATGGATTTTTGATGAATTTTTAGATTTAGTCGCTGCTGCAAAAGGAGATATACTTTATGTCTAAAAACCAATCAATAAAGAAAATCATCGTAATCGGTTCTGGCCCAATTGTGATCGGTCAGGCGGCAGAATTTGATTATGCAGGAACACAAGGATGCTTAGCGTTAAAGGAAGAAGGCTATCAAGTTGTCCTTGTTAATAACAATCCGGCAACAATTATGACAGATGAGGAATTCTCAGATGTTCTGTACTTTGAGCCTCTAACAGTTGAAAGTCTAACAAACATTATTAATAAAGAAAAACCCGATGGCTTGCTAGCTTCACTAGGTGGTCAAACAGGACTGAACTTAGCGATGGAGCTTCACGAAGCTGGTGTTCTTGAAAAATACGGAGTGCAATTACTAGGTACTTCAATAGAATCAATCCGCAAAGGTGAAGATCGTAACGAATTTCGTCAGTTAATGTACGATTTAAACGAGCCAATACCTGAGAGCTCAATTGTCACAACTCTTGGTGAAGCTCTTGAGTTTTCTGAAAAAATCGGCTTCCCAATCATCATTCGTCCAGCTTATACACTTGGAGGAAAAGGTGGCGGAATTGCTTCGAATCTAGAAGAATTTAAGAAGCTTGTAAAAAGCGGGTTACATGCAAGCCCTATTACACAATGCTTAATTGAAAAAAGCATTGCAGGCTTTAAAGAAGTAGAGTATGAAATGATACGAGATCATAAAGGTACATGTATTTCTGTATGTAATATGGAAAATATTGACCCAGTTGGTGTTCATACAGGGGACTCAATTGTTGTTGCGCCATCTCAAACGTTAACAGATCAGGATTACCATATGCTAAGAAGCGCAGCAGTTAAGATCGTTTCAGCACTAGGTGTGGTCGGTGGATGTAACATTCAATTAGCTTTAGACCCAAAAAGCAAGCAATACTATGTGATTGAAGTTAATCCACGGGTCAGCAGATCATCTGCTCTAGCATCGAAGGCTACTGGTTATCCAATTGCGAAAATCGCTGCAAAGCTTGCAGTTGGTTACACACTTGAAGAATTAAAAAATCCATTAACAATGAGCACATATGCAAGCTTTGAACCAGCACTTGATTATGTTGTTGTAAAATTCCCAAGATGGCCGTTTGATAAATTTAATAAAGCGGACCGTAAGCTTGGTACAAAGATGAAAGCAACCGGCGAGGTTATGTCTATTGAACGTAATCTAGAAGCTGCTCTTCAAAAAGCGTGTGATTCATTAGAATTAGATAACATTGGAACACATCTACCGGAGTTAGTGACGTTATCGACAGACGAAATCATTACGTTAATGAAAAAGACCGATGATCGTAGATTCTTTGCTGTAATGGAACTAATTAGAAGAGGAATAACAATTGAGGCAATTCATGAAATGACGGAAATGGATCTTTATTTCCTTTCTTGCTTTAAGAAGATTGTTGAGCTTGAGAATCAGCTTAGAGGAAAGTCTCTTGAAACACTAGAAGCTGATTTAATAGCTGAAGTAAAGGAAAAAGGTTTCTCAGACCGTACAATCGCCTCTCTCTTAAATGCTCCTGAAGCAAATGTTCGCAAGCTTCGTCTTGACGCAGGAGTGAAGGCTTCTTATAAATATGTAGATACATGTGCAGCGGAATTTGAAGCACGTACGAACTATTTTTACTCCACTTATTTTGGAGAAAACGAACAGCCTGAACTGTCAGATAAGAAAAAAATCTTAATTATCGGCTCCGGTCCAATTCGTATCGGTCAAGGAATCGAATTTGATTATAGTGCTGTACATGGAATTAAGGCTCTAAAGCAATTAGGTTATGAAGCAATCATGATCAATAATAACCCAGAAACAGTGAGTACAGATTTTGAAACAGCTGATCGTCTGTACTTTGAACCAATAACTCTTGAGCACGTATTAAACATTGTGGATTCAGAAGGTATCGATTCTGTTATTGTACAATATGGTGGTCAAACAGCGATTAACCTTGCGGAACAGTTAGAAACGGCAGGAGTTCAGTTATTAGGTACAGACACGGAAACTCTTGATTGGCTAGAGGATCGTGATAAGTTTTATCAAATATTAGATAACCTATCCATTCCACATGCTGCTGGTTTAACAGCAAACAATGCAGAAGAAGCATTAAAGGGTGCTAATGAGATCGGCTTCCCACTTTTATTAAGACCTTCTTATGTAATTGGTGGAAAAGGAATGGTTGTGGTTCATAACGAAGCAACCCTTGCTAAGCTTCTTTCGGAAAATACTAATATGATTTATCCCGTATTGATTGATCAATTTGTTCAGGGTCTAGAAGGAGAAATTGACTTAATTTCTGATGGTGAAGAAGCTTTTATTCCAACTTATATTGAGCATGTTGAGCCAGCAGGTGTTCATTCAGGTGACAGCTTAGCGATTTTACCTTCTCAAAATTTAACGGATAAAAATAAACAGGTAATTGCTGATTATGCTAATGCCCTAGTGAAAAAGCTTAACTATCGTGGCATTATGAATATCCAATTTTTAGTAAATGGTGAAGATATTTATGTGCTTGAGGTAAACCCGCGTGCAAGTAGAACCGCACCGGTTATTAGTAAAGTAACAGGTATTCCAGTAATTAAGCATGCAACGCATTTATTGTGTGGGAAAAAATTAAAAGAGCTGCAAATTCAACCATCAGAACAATCCAATATGGTAGCTGTTAAGTACCCAGTCTTCTCAAGTCATGCTCTTCATGATGTAGATATCACATTAGGGCCGGAAATGAAGGCAACTGGTGAAGGAATGTGTGTGGGCAAAGAATTAAAGAGTATTTACCGTAAAATTTTCAAAAAAGAGCTAGAAAATGTAACAAGTGTTTATTTTGATATAAAGAATGAAGAGGCGCTCAAGACCGCAAAAGAAGCAGGTCTTAACGTTGTAACAAGTGATTATCAAACATGGGTTGAGGGAGAAAAAGGGATTTTTGTATCCCTTGTTGATAGTGAAGAAGCAAAGCTAGAACGTCAGCAAGCATTAGAAAAAGGCATGATCTTATTTACAAACCTTGCTACGTATTATGCGTGTATAGATAGCCTCTCAGCATTGGATGAGGACGTATCTTCTATTCAACAACTCACCAAGCCGTTAATAAAGAATGTATAAATATTAAATAGAGATGAAAGGAAGTGGGCAAGCGTGAGTTTAAAGCTTAAAGAAAAGACGATACAAAAAAGAGACTTTTTAACATTACTTGATTATAGCCAGCAGGAGATTCTAGACTTAATTGAAGATGCTTTTAAGTTAGAAGAAAATCCGCTTCAGCCAGTGTTACAAGGTAAAACACTAGCGATGATTTTTGAAAAATCGTCAACTAGAACTCGTGTGTCATTTGAAACAGGAATGCTTCAATTAGGAGGCCATGCTTTATTCTTAAGCAGCCAAGACCTTCAACTAGGAAGAGGAGAGCCTGTATCAGACACAGCAAAAGTACTTTCTGGATATGTAGATGCCATCATGATTCGTACATTTGGTCATGATAAGATCGAAGAATTAGCTAAGCACGCAAGCATTCCAGTAATCAATGGTTTAACAGATCTTTTCCATCCTTGCCAGGCACTTGCTGATTTAAAGACAATTTACCGCCTGAAAGAGAAATTTGTTGGCGTCAAAACAGCTTACTTAGGTGATGGAAACAATGTTGCACATTCTCTTATGATTGCTGCTGCCAAAGTGGGAATGGACTTTTCCTTAGGTTGTCCAAAAGGATATGAACCAAACCAAGCTGTTGTGGAAAAAGCTCAGGAGCTTGCCACTGAGACAGGTGCAAAAATTACAATCACAAATGACCCGATTGAAGCGGTCAAAGATGCCGATATCATCTATACAGATGTATGGGCGAGCATGGGGCAAGAAAGTGAACAACAAGAACGTCTTGTTGCATTTAAAGACTTCCAAGTAAACGATGAACTAGTAAAGCATGCAAAGAATGACTACAACTTCCTGCACTGCTTACCAGCACATCGCGAAGAAGAAGTAACAGCATCCATTATCGACGGCGAGCATTCAGCTGTATTCGAGCAAGCAGAAAACCGTCTGCATGTTCAAAAGGCGTTGCTAGTGAAATTGTTAGGATAGTACTTATATAAGAAGGCGTGTTAACTGGTTTTGGTTAACACGCCTTTTTTGGGGGATTTGGGAGCGTAGATGTTGAGGGGTACTACTACTTGGTTGGTGGTTAGCTTTTTAAAGGAGTAGGGGAAGATGGTGAGATCAGAGAAAGGTGTTTTGATAATGGGCGAATTAAGACATGAGAAGGGATTGAGAGGAAGGATGAGTCTCGATACTGTGGGAATCTGGACAGAAGAAGGGAGTAGGAGAAGAAATGAGTCTCGATAGTGCGGGAATCGGGACAGAAAAAGGGATGGAGAAGAGAAATGAGTCTCGATACTGTGAGAATCGGGACAGAAAAAGGGATGGAGCAGAGAAGTGAGTCTCGATACTGCGAGAATCGGGACAGATAAAGGGATGGAGCAGAGAAGTGAGTCTCGATACTGTGAGAATCGGGACAGAAAAAGGGATTGAGAGGGGAAATGAGTCTCGATACTGCGTGAATCGGGACAGAAAAAGGGTTGGATCAGAGAAATAAGTCTCGATACTGCAAGAATTGGGACAGATAAAGGGATGGAGCAGAGAAATAAGTCTCGATACTGCGAGAATCGGGACAGAAAAAGGGATGGAGCAGAGAAGTGAGTCTCGATACTGCAAGAATCGGGACAGATAAAAGGTTGGATCAGAGAAATAAGTCTCGATACTACGAGAATCGGGACAAAAAAAGGGAGAAGGAGAAGAAAAGAGTCTCGATACTGCGAGAATTGGGACAGAAAATGGGTTGGATTAGAGAAATAAGTCTAGATACTGCAAGAATCGGGACAGATAAAAGGTTGGATCAGAGAAATAAGTCTCGATACTACGAGAATCGAGACAGAAAAAGGGTTGGATCAGAGAAATAAGTCTCGATACTGCGAGAATCGGGACAGAAAAAGGGTTGGAGTAGAGAAATAAGTCTCGATACTGCAAGAATCGGGACAGATAAAGGGTTGGATCAGAGAAATAAGTCTCGATACTACGAGAATCGGGACAAAAAAAGGGAGAAGGAGAAGAAAAGAGTCTCGATACTGCGAGAATCGGGACAGAAAAAGGGTTGGATCAGAGAAATAAGTCTCGATACTACGAGAATCGGGACAAAAAAAGGGAGAAGGAGAAGAAAAGAGTCTCGATACTGCGAGAATCGGGACAGAAAAAGGGTTGGATCAGAGAAATAAGTCTCGATACTACGAGAATCGGGACAGAAAAAGGGTTGGATCAGAGAAATAAGTCTCGATACTGCGAGAATCGGGACAAAAAAAGGGAGAAGGAGAAGAAAAGAGTCTCGATCCAGCAAGAATCTGGCCTCAGAAGCAAAACTATCCCAGCATGAGCCGACTGCCGCCTTGTCCGGGTTCGGTACTACTTTAACTTAACTCCTATAATCAAACACAAACAAAAAAAAGCGCAAGGTCGCCCTTCACGCTTTTTAATCCCTCTATGCAAACAACAAAACCGCAATCCCAACCACAAAGCAATAAAAAGAAAAGTACTTTAAATTGCCTTTAGCCATAATATTCATGAACCATTTCAGTGAGAAATATGAAGTTACAAGCGCTGCAATAAACGCGATAATATAAGGGATAAGTAATGTGTCTAAATTTGGATCATCCATTAAATCCGTGATACTTAAAATCATCCCCCCAAAGCTAACGGGGATAAAAAGTAAGAAAGAAAACTTTAGAGCTGTTTCCTGCTTCATACCCAAAGCCATGGCTGCAACAATTGTAGCGCCAGATCGACTAATTCCAGGAATTAGCGCAACTGCTTGAGCAAAGCCTACAATAAGAGCATCTTTAAGAGTAAGATCTCCATCATTTTTTCTCCCGCGTAGGTTACGGATTGTCCATAATGCAATTCCTGTGATAATCAGGGTAATAGCTGTTACTTGAATGTGTTTTAGGTGTTTTGAGATTACATCATCAAATAGGAGACCAATGACTCCTGCTGGAATCGTTGCGATAACAAGATAAATGATAAATTGAAAGTCATTTTTGCTATGCTTGTCTTTTGTTGATATGTATTTTAACCCATTTACTGTTAATCTTACTAGATCTTCACGGTATATCATTAAAACAGCTATTAAAGAAGCTGCGTTAACTAACAATTCAAATGATAATCCTTCAATTTCAAGGCCAAGAAAATGCTGGGCAAAGACTAAATGTCCACTTGAAGAAATGGGGATTGGTTCCGTAAACCCTTGAAATACTCCTAATAAGAAGTATTTTATGATTAAAAATAGATCCAATTTAACATCCTCCGTTCATGAGATTTACAATCCTTTACCATTTAACTACAGGTTTGGAATCCTGTAAAGAACTTTTCTGAACTCATGAAATTGGTCCTAGTGGAGATACTATGAGTAAGCAAGGGAGGAGGAGTTAAAATGGGCCAACAACATCGTTTTAGAGCTGGTCAAAAAGCACCTAATAATGGAATGTATGTAGAAATAGGTGAATCAGGGGACAACGTAAAAAACCCTGGTCAAATTAAATTAAAAGCGGGAGATCGTTTCCCAGAAACAGCCAACCATAATCGTCAGTGGACATATAAAAGAAAGCCTTAATGATTTAGCTTTCAATGAAACAAAAAACCCTACTTTTAAGTAGGGTTTTTTGTCTTTTAGTCGAATCATTTAATGATGGTCGTGGTTTGGAACTGGCTCGCTAGGAATTAATTCCGCAATGATAAAGATGACAACGGTTGCAATCACAGCAAGTGTCGTTGAAACCATAAAATCATAATGACCACCTGTCATAGAGTTAACTACATATGACGCCATATGTATTAATAAAAAAGTCCAAAAAAATGTCCAAAAGAAACGCATATCGTTCACCTCTATTTCCAGACGAATTCTTACTATATATTATCACAATATCTTTCAATAATAAAAGAACCTTTTTTAATTGTTCATAAACTCTACAAATCCTGCATGAAATAATAAAACAAATTATTTATAAAACGGTTGAATAGGTTGGATTCGTCTATATTTACACGAATAGTGATACAGTCCCATTCTTTTTGTGTGTTAAGACATACATTATAAAGAAGAAAAGTCACAAAAGAGAAAGGTGGTGGGCAAGTGATGAGTATAACGGAGCGTTTTTTTCAAATTGAAACGGAATGGAATGTAATCCATTTACCAACAAAGCCGAATGGGTTTGGAATATTTATCATCGGTGATCGATCAGATTTTGTTGATGGAACATCGAGCTTTTGGCATCAGCATTATGGGCGTAATCAATTAATATCCGAGTTGATGAACAAGGGATATACCCTTTTTCACTCTAATTTATTTGGTAATCATTGGGGAAGTCCTAGGTCAGTTACTATGGCGAAACAGCTTTATCATCTTGTAATGAAGAAAGAAATTTTAAATCAACGTATCCATCTGTTAGTCGATGGTATGGGTGCGTTAACTGGATTGCAATTAATGAATGAAATACCAGATAAGATTCGCTCTGTAGCCATGATGAATCCTTGCCTTGACCTCCAAGCCCATTTAAAAAATGAAAAAGAGCATAAGTTTTTTTATAAAAGATTAATAAAAGAAATTGCTGAAGCCTATGAGACTGACCAGAAGAAGGTTCCTAGACTTGATTTACCAAATCTTACGACTATAAATTCACAAGTTCCAGTAAGGATTTGGCAAAGAATGAATAGCAGTACTTATGTTCATCATCATCATAGTAAACGGTTTGAAGAATTAAGGAAAGAGGCCGGTTCTCCAATTCAGTTAATTTACCATTTAGGTGATAATCCTTATCGAACAAATCAATCAATTATTCGATTTTACAAAGAAAATGAGAGGATCTTATGATGAAATATTTAAAGCGTCTTTAAGAGGCGCTTTTTTTAGCAAGGCATCTTAAACAGATTTAAAGTACTAGTAACCGGTTCTCTCGCATATTTTGGTTATAACGCCTACTAAGGAGGTCATGTTATGGTTAATTCTGTTATGGTATTTGGAGCACATTCTTATATTGGTTTTTCACTGATTGAAAAGTTTCTTGAAGAAGGGGTAGAAGTAACAGGAATATTCACTGAACCAAATAGAGATGATCAAAAAAACTTACTAAACGAACGACTTATGTTAATTGGAAGAAACGCTTATTTTCAAGCGAAGTTCTCTTCTCGTCATTTAACAGAAGAAAATCAAGCTGATGTTATAATGTTTTGCTTTGACATGGAAGAAAAGGATCTTAAAGAGGAAGAATTTAAAAAAGCCATACAATTAGCTAAGAAACATAAAACTCAATTTCTTCTTATAGGGTCAAATGTTATTCATCCTAATAAAGATAGAAACCCTTTCATTGAAACAGGGCTAAGCTACCTGTCTGAGCAGCTTGATCATTATTCTGTTTTGTTTTTTCCAAGTCTTTATGGTCCCTTTCAGCCTCCGGAAGAAAAAATTCATCAGCACTTGTTAGCTTATATAGACAATAAACAAACGTCCTTAAATATTGAGGAGCCCATTATGTATATAGAAGATGCAACAAATGCAGTTTGGGCCTATATGGATGAACTTGAATTGGGAAAGATGTATTCCTTTCTAAGTGAACTGAATGATGAAACTAACTCCTTTTCAGTTGAGTTAAAAATGAATGCAACCTTTTCAGAGGTGGATGAAGTATTTGAGAAACAAGTTTTACATTCTTCTACGTCAATTGAAAAAGGTCTAGAGAAACAGCTTGATACTATTATAAGATTTCAAGATATTTATAAACTGAAGTAGAATGTTATTGTACAATTAAATATGGAAGATATAAAATAAAGGCAGTAAACTAGAAATAAGGGAGGGGTTGCCATGTACATAAAGTTTGGTTTAGTCCTTATCCTTCTTTTTTCACTTTTTGGTTGTGGACAACCCGTAGCTTCAGGAAAACTGGAGAAAGTAGGTTTACTTGTACCCGATACAATAGATGATAAAGTATGGGGAACAAAAGGGTACAAGGGGCTGCTGAAGATTCAGTCTGAACTAGGCGTGGATGTTTTTTATAAAGAAGGAATGAATGATGAATTTAGTATTCGTTCTGCTATTGACGAATTTCAAGAAAAGGATGTTAATCTGATTTTTGGTCATGGTAGTGAATATGCTGCTTTTTTCAATACCATTTGTAAAGATTATCCTGATATTCATTTCGTTCTATTCAATGGGGAAGCTTCTGGAGAAAATGTCACAAGCTTAAACTTTGAATCACATGCAATGGGCTTTTTTGGAGGAATGGTTGCTGGTGAAATGACGAATAATGATAAGGTTGGTGTATTAGCCGCATTTGAATGGCAGCCTGAAATTGATGGTTTTTTTGAAGGGGCATATTTCCAAAATGAAAATGTAAATGTTGATATTCAATATGTACAAGATTGGAATGATGTCACGACAGCTATGACCCTGTTGGATGCAATGATTGCTGAAGGAGTAGACATTGTTTATGTTGCAGGAGATGGTTATAATATTTCCGTCATTGAGCGTCTAAAGGAAGAGGGCTTGTATGCAATTGGATTTGTATCCGATCAATCTGATTTAGGGAAAGGAACAGTTCTCACAAGTACAGTTCAACATGTGGATGTCTTATATGAGCTTGTTGCAAAAAGTTTTGATAGCGGAGAACTAGAAAGTGGAGAATTATTTTATGATTTCCAAGATGGTGTTATTTCACTGGGGAAATTTAGCCCCTTAGTGGAAAAAAACTTTCAAACAGATCTTCAAGAATCTATTGAGGAATACAAGGAAAGTGGGCTCTTACCTAATCAATTGTAAGCATGTTTCTATACATACAAGATCATGCATTATATGATAATACTAGAGAATAAGAAGGAGTGAGTAAGAATGGAACAGCATCCAAAAACGATGGAATTTATGCAGATTGCAATGAAATATTTACCTGAAGCTAAGCAAAAATTAGAAGGTTCAGGGATTGACTTATCGATGGAAACAATTCAACCTATGCTTGAGTTATTTACGAAGGTTATGGGAGAAGCGTACGAATTAGGAAAGAAGGATGCACAATAAAAGCTGCCATTGGCAGCTTTTTCTTGTTTAGAAAATCATTTCTTCTTTTTAAAAAAATCCATAATAGGGGATAATTCCTTTAAAACTGGTTTAAGGTTCTCAAGAGAAACCATAATATCATCGATTTGCCCCATTAAAGTAAAATAGTTTACATCTTCTTTTTTGTTTTCTTGTTCTTCTTCTTGATGCAAGGAATGTTGAAGTCTTTTTGGAACTCTATTTCCGAACATAAGTTGAGTAAATTTATCTGTTGAAACGGTGTTCTTCTCTTTGTTTTCATCGGTTTTGGTTATTTGATCATCTAAATCATGAGAGGTTTCTTCAGAAAATGTTTCATTATATTCCATCTTAACACCTCCTTAGAAAGTTTAGTGTCAGGGTCCAGATAGTAATATTTTATGAATGTGATCAAGACGGGTTCTAGACTCGTGAACCAAAACATTCATATTGAAAAAAATTTTTGAATGAGATAAAATTAGTACCAAGTCATAACATTTGATATAAATTTAAATAAAATAAATTCACTTTTTTACTATTTATTAAAAGATAAAGGGGCTGCACAAATGAACGCAGGGATTATTGGTATCGGACGATACACACCTGAAAAAGTTGTTACAAATGCTGATTTAGAGAAAATCATGGATACATCAGATGAATGGATAAGAACGAGAACGGGAATCGAGGAACGTCGCATTGCTGATGATTCAGTTGATACTTCTCATATGGCTAAATTTGCTGCAGAGAAAGCATTAAAGGATGCTGGTATTGCAGCTGAAGATTTAGATTTAATTTTGGTTGCGACAGTAACACCAGATCAGCCCTTTCCATCTGTAGCATGTATGCTACAGGAATCATTAGGTGCAACTAAAGCTGCGGCAATGGATATTAGTGCAGCATGTGCTGGTTTTATGTATGGAATGGTTACAGCTAAACAGTTTATTGAATCCGGAGCTTATAAGCATGTGTTAGTTGTAGGTGTTGAGAAGCTTTCGAAAATTACAGATTGGGATGATCGTAATACTGCGGTACTTTTCGGGGATGGAGCTGGAGCGGCTGTCATTGGACCTGTTAGTGAAGGAAAAGGGATATTATCCTTTGAGCTTGGGGCTGATGGAACAGGTGGAAAGCACTTATATCAAGATGAATATATCATCATGAATGGCCGTGAAGTGTTTAAGTTTGCTGTAAGGCAAATGGGCGAGTCTAGTGTTAACGTTTTGGAAAAAGCAGGATTAACAAAAGAAGATGTTGATTTCTTAATCCCACACCAAGCAAATATCCGTATCATGGAAGCAGCTCGTGAACGTCTTGAGTTACCTGAAGAAAAAATGTCTAAAACAGTTAACAAATATGGCAACACTTCTGCTGCATCTATCCCTATTTCTCTAGTAGAAGAACTAGAAGCAGGAAAGATTAAAGACGGAGACCTAATTGTTATGGTAGGCTTCGGCGGCGGACTAACATGGGGAGCAATTGCTCTTCGTTGGGGTAAGTAGGTGCCCGGGACGGGTGTTGGAGTGCCTGTCACTCCCCGAAATATGTCGAACAACAATAGAAACGATTAAATAAATAAATTCTCTCAAAGGTGAGGTGTCATCATTATGGAAAAAAAGCGAGTAGTGGTAACTGGGTTAGGAGCTTTAACTCCAATTGGGAATGATGTGCAAACATCGTGGCAAAATGCGATCAATGGAGTATCAGGAGTTGGTCCGATAACAAGAATTGATTCTGAACCATATCCGGCTAAAGTTGCTGCAGAATTGAAGGATTTTGATGTTGAGCAATTTATGGATAAAAAAGATGCTCGTAAAATGGATCGTTTCACACAATATGCTGTTGCAGCATCATTTATGGCTGTAAAGGATGCGAATTTAGAAATAACAGACGAAATCGCTCCACGTGTTGGAGTTTGGATTGGTTCTGGTATTGGCGGAATGGAAACATTTGAACAGCAATATAGAACGTTATTAGAAAAGGGACCAAGACGTGTTAGTCCATTTTTCGTACCGATGCTAATACCTGATATGGCTACAGGTCAGGTTTCAATCGCATTAGGTGCCAAAGGATTTAACTCTTGTACAGTAACAGCTTGTGCAACCGGAACAAATTCTATTGGAGATGCTTACCGTGTTATCGAGCGTGGAGAAGCGGATGTGATGATCACTGGTGGGGCAGAGGCTCCTTTAACTGAAATGTCATTTGCAGGCTTTACTGCGAACAAGGCATTATCTACTAATCCAGATCCTAAAACAGCAAGCCGTCCATTTGATAAAGATCGCGATGGCTTTGTTATGGGGGAAGGTGCTGGGATTATTGTTCTTGAAGAATTAGAGCATGCGCTAGCACGTGGTGCAACTATTTATGCTGAAATTGTTGGGTATGGCGCAACGGGTGATGCTTATCATATTACAGCACCTGCTCCAAACGGTGAAGGTGGTTCAAGAGCAATGAAAATGGCAATTGAACGCAGTGGCCTAAACGCAAATGAAATTGATTATATTAATGCACATGGTACAAGTACTCCTTATAATGATAAGTTTGAAACATTAGCTATTAAGGAAGTATTCGGTGAACACGCGAATAAGCTTGCAATCAGTTCAACTAAGTCAATGACTGGACACCTATTAGGTGCTGCTGGTGGTGTAGAAGCTATTTTTAGTATTCTCGCTATTAAAGAAGGAATTCTACCACCAACAATCAATTTACAAACTCCAGATCCTGATTGTGACCTGGACTATGTTCCAAACGAAGCACGTAAACAAGAAATCAATACAGCATTGAGCAACTCATTAGGTTTCGGTGGCCACAATGCTACGATTATCTTTAAAAAATATCAAGCATAACATAAAAAAGCCAAATCAAATTTGATTTGGCTTTTTGCATATTGATATCCCCGTAATCTCCAAAAGTAAGAACAGTCCTTCCTTCAATTCATAAACTAAAGAGGGAAGGAGTGATGAAACAAAATGAGTGTTATTAATACTACAGAGTGGCTAGAAACAACCCCAAACCAATATGAAATTTGTGAGAAACTAACACCTTACTTCTCTAAAATGAATGCACGGGACATTTCAAACTATCTCCATTCTTTTGGTATGTATAAAAGATCTCCAGCTAGCCAGGATTGGATTGATGTTATAAAGGATAAACGACTATTACATTACATCAATGATGAAAAAAAGAAGTTAAAAAGTGAATGGAACGGACCTAGTGTCCCTATTTTTGTGTTTCCAGTTGATGTTCATAACAGGAAAATAGAGATGGAGTATAGAGGCCGATCTGGATTAGCTTTTCATGATAAGTTATTTTTATTTCTATCACAAGATGTGAAAAAAGAAGATATAAAGTCATTGCTAACTCATGAATATCATCATGTTTGTCGTTTGGCAGCTATTACAAAACCTGAAAAGGATTTTACGATTATAGATACAATGATAATGGAAGGATTAGCAGAAAATGCCGTTCGTGAAAAACTCGGTGAAGAGGCGGTAGCAGAATGGACGAAGCTTTATCATCCTGATCAATGTGACCGTTTCTTAGAAAGAATAATTTTGCCCCAGAAAAAAACGACTCGGCAAGATCAAAAGTTTACACAGCTTATGTTTGGAACTGGTTTTTATCCCAAAATGCTAGGGTATGCAGTAGGTTATCATCTAGTGAAAAATTATATGGAGAAAACGAACAAGGCGACAAAAGCACTTTTAGGGATTGAAGCCGAGGATTTTATTGAATAAAAAACCCTTTAATGTTGTGAAAAGTAACATTCTCTTACAATTCACAACATATATTTTAAGTAGGACAACCTTGCATAATAAATTCAAGCATATTCTTCAATGATTGGAATAATTTATCTAAAATTTGCCTATACTGTTTGACAAATGGTACTGAAGTGAGGGGTCAAAAAATGTTATTTCTTCATGATGTTTGGGTAAATTGGTTTGAAGGTGAAGAGAACGGGTACAACGTCTGTCATTTTCATGAATGGAGAAAGGATGACAGTGTTGAACTTCTTGATCAGGTTCCCCTATTAAAGGTTAATTCCTTACTTTTTGACTACATAGAAAACAACTTAGCGGAGTTACCACCTGGTCTACTAAAAGATATTTTCCAAAAGGCTTATATTCGTAAAAATCATGAAAGAATACAGTTGGATTATTGTTTTGTTGTTACAGATGGAATTGGTATTCTTGCAGTTGACACAATTGGTTATACAATTCCTATTCGTAAAAGCCGAATCATTCCAAGACAGGAGCAACTAGTATTTGAAATGGTAAAGGATATTGAGCCTGAAGAGTATTCAATTGAAATGTTAAGTGAAGAAGATGAAAAAGAATATCATATTTTATCGTTGGCACCTCAACATATGAGAGGGTTAACAAGAAAAGAGCGCCAATTAAAGCAATTATTATTTATGGCACTTGATCAGTTACAAGCAACTAAAAATGCCGCAGAGGTAAAGTATTGGTATACTGAATGGAATCCAACTAAATATGAGGATATCCAGCAACGAGAGTTTGATGAAGTATGGAGACAATTATATGAAGAAACGATACATGGATGGTCTCCAAAGCATATCCAGTTATGTGAGCGATTAATTAAAGGACAACCTTTCTTTGAGAAGCTCTGGGATATGGAACATGAATCAAAAGTTAATTAAAGTGGACGAGCTACATATAAAAAAACGATGTGAGAATGTCACCAAAACATTTACACATCGTTTTTTCATTTATGTTTATTTTCGCTTACGACCAAGTCCCATTGCATTCTCCATTTTCTTAATCATTTTGCTTGCAACGGCATTTGCCTTTTCCGCACCTCTGTCTAATATTTGATCTAATTCTTCTGATTCCATTAATTGATGGTATTTTTCCTGAATAGGTGCAAGTGTATTAACTACTACATTTGCAACATCCGCTTTAAAGTCTCCGTATCCTTTTCCTTCATAACGAGCTTCAATTTCTTCAATTGATTCATTCGTAAAGATGGAATAAATCGATAGTAAGTTAGAAATACCTGGTTTATTTTCTTTATCATATTTAACGATACCTTCTGAATCAGTTACTGCACTTTTAATCTTTTTCTCAATTTGTTTTGGGTCGTCTAATAAAGTAATAAATGCTTTTTGATTCGGATCTGATTTACTCATTTTTTTTGTAGGATCAGCGAGTGACATTACACGGGCACCTACTTTTGGAATACGAACTTCCGGAACGGTGAAAATATCGTTGTATTTCTTATTAAAGCGCTCCGCTATATCTCTTGTTAATTCCAGATGCTGCTTTTGATCCTCACCAACTGGGACTAGGTCTGTATTATATAAAAGAATATCTCCTGCCATTAGTGGTGGATATGTGAGCAATCCAGCAACAACTGCTTCTTTCCCATGAGATTTGTCCTTGAATTGAGTCATTCTTTCAAGTTCGCCGATATAGGCAACACATTGTAACATCCATCCAGCTTGGGCATGGGCAGGAACCTCTGATTGAATAAATAATGTTACTTTTTCTGGGTCAAGCCCAACAGCAAGGTAAAGGGCTGCGAGACTACGAATGTTTTTACGAAGAGCTAATCGATCCTGAGGAACAGTAATTGCATGTTGATCGACTATACAAAAATAACAATTGTATTCATCCTGTAAATCAACAAATTGTCGTAATGCCCCAATGTAATTTCCTAACGTTACTGAGCCGCTAGGCTGAATTCCTGAAAAAATTGTTTTCATTTGTTTTCCTCCTAAATAGTGAACATGTATTTGATAAGCTGGCCACACTTCTTTTGGAACATACAAAAAGGCCCACTCGTCCCATTGATAGGGACGATGGACCGCGGTGCCACCCTACTTATTTCTATAGTAGAAATCACTTAATCTTTAACGCAGAAAACGTCTGTACGTACTAACTTTCTGTACAGAAGCTCAAAAGTCCATTCCATATCGGTCATTACCTGTTTCCACCAGCCACAGGCTCTCTTTAAATGCTCCTAATATGTACTACTCTTTTTCAAAGCCAATTATTTTTTTCTTATTATAAGTAAAGATTTTCTTCTTTGCAAATGGTTTCTATAAATAATAAAGGATTGTTGCTAGGGTCATAATCACAGTTACGATAATCCCACTAATTAAAAACGGGGAGTGGTTAAATGTGAGCAGCTCCGAAACAGGAGTCATTTCATCTACCTCTTGCTTTGATAATTCTTTTCCTTTTGATACAAACATTCTTCTAAATCCATATGTTATTCCATCAAAGAATCCCCCTTTAACAGTAAGTGTTAAGAAGGCAATAAAAAGCAAGCCAGCTCCAAAGAAAAAAGAAATATTAATAAATGAAAGCAACGTCAATTTCTGGTAAATAAAAAACGATAGTAAGATTGACAAAATTAAAGACACAATAACAAGCGTAAACGATTTTTTATCGGGCATGTTCTTCACTCTTTTCTACAATTTCATAACGATTATTATATCAGAAGAAAGGGGGAAGGGAAAAAGTCGAGAAATTATTATAGTAGACAAAGTATTAGTAGAAATTTTCATGAAAAATGTTAAAAGTTAAATTAAAAAATTTACACATTCTCCAAAAAAGTGTGTGAGATAATGTAACCCTTTACAAGTCAACGCGTTAAAGTGTTGTTACAAAAAATGTTAAAAAGATTAAGAAAATTCTTGTGAAATACATAGGTATATGTACCTATTTTTTATTCGATTTTCTTTACTATTATTGCATTTCTGTAAATTTTATTAAAAAAGTAAATGCACAATTGTTTGAATACTTGTATAATAATCTCTGTAAAGCAAACTTGTATTAAAAAAAGGGAGGTCAAATTTGTGAAAAAGTCGAAATTTTTTCTACTTTTAGCATTATCGCTAGTACTTAGCATGTTCTTAGCAGCATGTAACGGCGGTGGTGACACAACTACTGAGACTGAAGGCGACAAAGATACGGCTGAAGAAACAGTAGCGCAAGAACTAAAGGTTTTAGAAACATCTGAAATTCCATCTATGGATAGCGTTATGGCACAAGACTCTGCGAGTTTTACAGCTTTAGCTAATACTATGGAAGGGTTATACCGTTTAGACCAAGATCAAAATCCTGTTCCTGGTATGGCTGATGGTGAGCCTGAAGTAAGTGAAGATGGACTTGTTTACACTGTTAAATTAAAAGATGCTAAATGGTCAAACGGAGATGCTGTTACGGCAGATGACTTCGTATTTGCATGGCAACGTGCGATTGACCCAGCAACTGCTTCTCCTTATGGTCCTTACATGATGGAAGGAAAAATCAAAGGAGCAAAAGAAATTACTGAAGCTGCTGCGGCAGGTAAAGAAGTAGATCTTAACACTTTAGGTGTTAAAGCTATTGACGAAAAAACTCTTGAAATTACTCTAGAAAAACCAGTACCATATTTCGAATCTTTAATGGCATTTGGTACTTTCTATCCTCAAAACAGAAAGTTTGTTGAGGAGCAAGGCGATAAATATGCAACTTCTCAAGATACATTAGTTTATAATGGTCCATTTGTTATGACAAACTGGGGTGGAACAACTGCTACAGAATGGACAATGGAAAAAAATACTGAGTATTGGGATGCTGAAACAGTATCTTTAGAAACAATTCAATACAACGTATTAAAAGATCCACAAGCTTCTGCTAACGCTTACGAAACTGGCGAAGCAGATATCACTGGTAAATTAGCATCAGATATCGTACCACAATATGAAGGTGACCCTAACCTTGTTAAATGGTTAGAGCCAACAATCTTCTGGATCAAAATGAATCAACAAAATGAAGCATTAGCAAACGAAAACATTCGTCGTGCGATTGCAACTGCGTTTAACAAAGAAGATTTAGCAACAAGCATTTTAAATAACGGTTCTGTACCTGCAAACTATGCAGTTCCAGCTGGTTTCGTTAACCACCCTGACACTGGTGAAGATTTCCGTGAAGCAAATGGCGATCTTTTAACTTACAATGTTGAAGAAGCTAAAAAGCTTTGGGAGCAAGGTTTAAAAGAACTTGGTACTGACTCTGTTGAATTAGTATACCTTGGTGGAGACACTGAAACTTCTAAGAAAACAGATGCTTATATTAAAGATCAATTAGAGAAAAACCTTCCAGGTTTAACTGTTGATGTTCAATCTGTTCCATTCAGCGTACGTTTAGACCGTGACGTGAAAATGGATTATGATTTACAATTTGCTGGATGGGGTCCAGACTATCAAGATGCGATTTCTTTCTCTGATTTATGGATCACTGAAGGTGGAAACAACAAAATGGCGTATTCTAACGAGCAATATGACAAATTGTTAGAAGATGCTCAATACACTTATGCTACTGAGCCTGCTAAGCGCTTTGAAGCACTTCAACAAGCAGAGAAAATTCTTCTTGAAGAAGATGCAGCACTTGCACCGGTTTACCAACGTTCATCAAACGTTCTTGTAGCAGATAAAGTAGAAGGCTTCACATATCACTTTATTGGTCCTGAGTACAGCTATAAGTGGGTTAAAATTAAATAATTTTATCCAGTAATACTATACTTCTTTCTTAATGGGTGAAAATACCACCTGGGGAGTCGGTGTCTTATAGTTTACGAAAAGGCCTAAAGTCGGTATAATTTAACGGGTTGAAGAGAGTATAGGTGATATACTCTCTTTTTCCCTGTATAAGAATTGTCGAAAAATGTTGAAAATTTAGTTTTCTTAGGAGGTGCTTATTGATGGTTAAGTATATTTCCCAGCGTGTATTTTATATGCTCGTTACCCTGATTTTAATTGCCACATTTACTTTTTTCCTCATGAAATTAATCCCTGGTACTCCCTTTACTAATGCAGGTAAGTTATCAGAAGCACAGTTAACAATCATGAAAGACAAGTATGGATTGGATGAGCCTGTGCCGGTACAGTACTTAACGTATATGGCAAATTTAGCAAAAGGTGATTTAGGTGTATCTTTCCAATTCAATAATGCCAATGTAACAGATATTTTAATGGATCGTATTGGACCATCTGCTTTATTAGGTTTCCAGGCTATGCTATTTGGAACAATTATTGGTATTATTCTTGGAGTAATTGGGGCGCTCCGCCAAAATACATGGGTTGATTATAGCGCTACATTTATAGCCGTTATAGGTAAGTCGATTCCTTCTTTCGTATTTGCTGGTTTACTTCAATATTATATCGGAGTTAAATTAGGGTGGTTTCCTGTAGCTTTCTGGCGTGGGCCAGAATATACAGTTCTACCTACGATTGCTTTATCCATGTTCCCGATTTCAATTGCTGCTCGTTTCATGAGAACAGAAATGATTGAGGTTTTAGGTTCTGATTATATTACCCTTGCTAAAGCAAAAGGAGCTTCCGCTTTCGAGGTTGCCTTTAAACATGGTTTACGTAATGCGTTAATTCCTGTTATTACAGTATTAGGGCCATTAACAGTAAGTTTAATGACAGGATCATTAGTAATTGAACAAATCTTTGGTATTCCTGGATTAGGGGAACAATTTGTTAAATCAGTTAACGTTAATGACTACCCAGTTATTATGGGAACAACCATTTTATTCGCTGCATTGTTTATTGTCGTTATCTTAGTTGTTGACTTATTGTACGGTCTAATTGATCCACGAATTCGTTTAGCGGGAGGTAAGAAGTAATGTCACAGCATGAAAAAGAAATTTCAAAAGAATTGTTTCAACCCGCTAATATTGATGCTTCAGCTAGTGAAGAAATTTCAAAGCCCAGTTTGACTTATTGGCAGGATGCATGGTTACGTGTAAGAAAAAATACTGCCGCTATTATAAGCTTGGTTGTACTTATCTTGTTAACTATTCTTTCTTTAGTTGGACCTTTCTTAAATGATTATGATTACAGTACTCAAACTGCAACACATGCAAACTTACCACCAAGAGTACAAGGCCTAGAAGATATTAGCTGGCTTCCTTTTGATGGTACACTTACAAAAAAGAATGGCGAAGAATACAACGCATATGAATTAAAGAATGCAACAGAAGAATATTATTGGTTTGGAACAGATAGCCTTGGGCGTGATATTTTCACGCGTGTTTGGAAGGGTACTCAAGTATCATTATATATTGCTGTATTAGCTGCAGTGATTGATATGATTATTGGTGTCGCTTATGGTGCCATTTCGGGTTACTTTGGCGGCAAAGTTGATACTGTTATGCAACGTATAATTGAGATATTAGTAGGTATTCCGAACCTCGTTGTTGTTATCTTGATGATCATAGTGCTCGAACCAGGTATAGTATCGATTACAATTGCCTTGACCATTACAGGTTGGGTAGGTATGGCGAGGGTTGTTCGTGGTCAAGTTCTTAAGTTTAAGAACCAAGAGTTCGTTTTAGCATCACGTACATTAGGTGCCGGTCATTCAAAAATCATTTTAAAACATTTACTTCCTAACTTAGTGGGAGTCATTATTATCAATACAATGTTTACGATTCCAAGTGCAATCTTTTTTGAAGCATTCTTAAGCTTTATTGGATTGGGATTACAAGATCCTTTAGCATCTTTAGGAACATTAATTGATTCTGGTTTTAGAACATTACGTTTATATCCTTATCAAATGTTGTTCCCAGCGATTGTCATCAGTTTAATTATGGTATGTTTCAACATGATTGCTGACGGACTACGTGATGCATTAGATCCAAAAATGCGCGACTAAAAGGTAGGTGAATAGTTCATGGAAAAAATATTAGAAGTGAAGGATCTACACATTTCCTTCCACACATTTGGAGGAGAGGTTCAGGCGATTCGAGGTGTAAACTTTGACCTATTCAAAGGGGAAACTCTTGCAATCGTTGGTGAATCCGGATCAGGAAAATCAGTTACAACAAAATCAATTATGCGCCTTTTACCTGAATCTAATTCAGAAATTAAAAAAGGTGAAATTTTATTTGATGGAAAAGATTTAGCAAAGCTTCCTAATAAAGCAATGCAAAAAATTCGTGGTAAAGATATTTCAATGATCTTTCAAGATCCAATGACATCGTTAAATCCAACAATGAAGGTTGGAAAACAAATTGTGGAGCCGATTACAAAGCACCAAAACCTAAGTAAATCGGCAGCAAGAGAACGTGCAATAGATTTATTACGTTTAGTAGGAATTCCGCAACCAGAAGAGCGTTTCAACCAATATCCTCACCAATTTTCAGGTGGTATGAGACAAAGGGTAGTAATTGCAATTGCTCTAGCTTGTAATCCAAAGGTTTTGATTGCCGATGAGCCGACAACTGCTCTAGATGTTACAATTCAAGCACAAATACTTGAATTAATGAAGGATCTTCAAAAGAAAATTGATACGTCCATAGTTTTCATCACTCATGACCTTGGTGTAGTAGCAAATGTTGCTGACCGAGTGGCTGTAATGTATGGAGGAAAAATTGTGGAGATTGGGACAGTGGATGAAGTATTTTATAATCCACAGCATCCATACACATGGGGACTTATCAGTTCAATGCCAAGTCTTGATTCAGAAGACGCAGAATTATATGCAATCCCAGGTACACCACCTGACCTTTTAAATCCACCTGTTGGTGATGCATTTGCTGCTCGTAATGAATATGCTATGCAAATTGATTTAGAACAACAGCCACCGATGTATCAAGTATCACCTACACATTATGCTGCAACATGGTTGTTGCACCCAGATGCGCCTAAAGTTGAGCCACCTATAGCTGTTCAACGCCGTAGACGTCAGTTCCCTGGAAACAAGGAGGGAAAATAAATGGCAGAAAAGAAATTACTTGAAATTAAGAATTTGAAGCAATATTTTAATGTTGATAAGCCGAATGAAGTAAAGGCTGTTGATAATATCTCTTTTGATATTTATAAAGGAGAAACACTTGGTCTTGTAGGGGAATCCGGTTGTGGAAAATCTACAACAGGTCGTACAATTATTCGATTGTACGATGCGACTGGTGGAGAGGTTCTTTATGATGGCGTCAACGTTCATGGAAAGAAATCAAAAGAAGAATTAAAAGCTTTTAACCGTAAAATGCAGATGATTTTCCAAGATCCATATGCATCGTTAAATCCACGTATGAAAGTTTCTGATGTTATTGCTGAAGGAATTGACATTCATGGTCTTGCTAAAACGAAAAAAGAGCGTATGGAAAAGGTTTACGAGCTTTTAGAAACGGTTGGTTTAAACCGTGAGCATGCTAACCGTTATCCACATGAATTCAGTGGTGGACAACGTCAGCGTATCGGAATTGCTCGCGCTCTAGCAGTTGATCCTGATTTCATCATTGCCGATGAGCCGATCTCTGCTTTGGACGTATCTATTCAAGCTCAGGTTGTAAACTTAATGAAAAAGCTTCAAAAGGATAAAGGATTAACATACTTATTTATTGCCCATGATTTATCAATGGTTAAATATATAAGCGACCGTATTGGGGTTATGTATTTCGGTAGACTAGTTGAGCTAGCAACAGCTGATGAGCTATATAATAACCCAATTCATCCTTACACACAGTCTTTATTATCTGCAATCCCTCTACCGGATCCAGATTATGAACGCACTCGTGTGAGAAAAACCTATGACCCAAGTCAGCACAATTATAAACCTGACGAAGAAGTTGAATTCAGAGAAGTAAAGCCAGGACACTTTGTTATGTGTTCAAAAGCTGAATTTGAAAAATACCAAAAAGAAAATGGTACTAAATAATAATCGAGAGACTGCCTAGGTAGGATACGTTATCTAGGGCACAATAATGTAACATGAAAAGACCATCAAATTGTAGACTGTTTGATGGTCTCTTTTTGTTTATATGAAGGTTTGTCCTTGAATTAAACCACATGGAATTGATTTGCTGGTCCTTTAATCTTCAATAAGTACAAATCAACCAATCATTCGCTAAAAAATTTTTTCCTATATTCGAAATCTACATAAATGCATACACTAACAAAGGGGTACAGAAGGTTAGGTTCTACTATTTATATGTTTAATAAAAAAAAAGAAGGGTATAGATAATTATGGGAGAATTTATTAAATGGTGATAGGAGCAGAAAAATGAACTGGTATGAAAAGTTAAATCAGTATTTTCCCATCGAAGAGATGAAGTCTAAAGATCACATAGAGGCCTTACTAGAAGAAAAAGGTGACATTTACCATAAAGATGAAGGAAAAAAGCATGTCTTGATGTATGCTGAGCTAGATGATTTTATCTTCATTGATTACCTATTTGTATCAAAAGATGCAAGAGGAGAAGGTCTAGGCAGCAAACTAATTGATAAATTAAAGAAAAAAAACAAACCAATTATCCTCGAAGTTGAACCGGTGAATTATGAAGATACCGATACAGCAAAAAGGCTTAAGTTTTATCAAAGACAAGGGTTTAAACATGCTAATACAATCGGATATGAAAGAAGATCTCTTGCAACAAATGAAGTAAATAAATTAGAGATTCTTTACTGGGCTCCAAATGATGAATCAGAGGAAACAATATTTCAGGCAATGCAAAGAACATATAAACTTATTCATACATTTAAAGATAAAGAATTATATGGTGAATCTTATCAACCTGTTCATGAAGTATTATCAATGGATGAGGAAAATAAACATAACATTTTCGATGAGTTAAGTTAATTGAGAATGGGTTTTCTGACTTATATGGATGGATATAATTACAACTTATCCATATTAAGTCACTACATATCAAGAGTTTTCCTAGCTTTTTTAAGGATTGTAATCGTTTTGTCATACTTTTAACGTAATATCTATATCCATACTTACTTTTTTATAGTATAATCAATTTAGTAATTCTTATTTAAAGTAATTTTAATTATATAGACGTTTTAGTTTTAACTCATTCTATATTTAGAGGAGTGAATGTTCATGGTTACATTGTATACATCACCTAGTTGTACTTCATGTAGAAAAGCAAAAGCATGGTTAGAAGAGCACGAAATTGCATATGTTGAAAGAAATATTTTTTCTGAGCCTTTAAGCATTCAAGAAATTAAAGAAATTTTAAGAATGACAGAGGATGGAACGGATGAAATTATTTCTACTCGTTCTAAAATCTTTCAAAAGCTAAATATCAACTTAGAAACTATGCCTTTACAAGATTTATATAATTTAATTCAAGAAAATCCAGGACTTCTTCGCCGTCCGATTATAATCGATGAGAAGAGATTACAAGTTGGATATAATGAAGATGAAATCCGTCGTTTTCTTCCACGCCGTGTTCGCACATATCAACTACAAGAAGCACAGCGCTTAGTTAATTAAATATGAAAACTGAAGAGGCAAATCATTTGCCTCTTTGTTTGTTATATTATTTAGTGAATCTTTGTTAATCCCTGCGAGCAGTCTGAAAGTTGATCATTTGGTGGTACAGAACACCTGCTAATATAATAAATGAGGCTGTCATATAAGGTATGCTCATTTCAAGCATTGGGTGTGAATAGAAGATTCCCTGTAGTTTCGGTTCTTCTACAATCATTTTCCCTGAAGTAAAGGCAAGCAGACCGCCACCAATATAAACAAGGAATGGATACTTTGTTAATAGGACGAGGATTATTTTACTTCCCCAAATAATAATAGGTATTGAAATAAATAACCCCATTGCTACTAGTAACATATGACCCTGTGCTGCTCCAGCAACTGCTAAAACATTATCAAATCCCATTAATAAATCAGCAATAACGATTGTTTTGATGGCTCTCCATAGTGACGGATGACTTTTGATTTTGCTTGTGTCATCTTCTTTACCTGCAATCAAATTGTAGGCAATATAAAGTAGGAAAACCCCGCCAACCAGTTGTAAAAAAGGTATTTTCAACAAATAAACAGCTATTAAAGTAATGAAAATTCGAAATACAATTGCGAGCATGGTTCCTAAAATGATTGCTTTATTTCGTTGCAAAACGGGTAAGTTACGACAGGCTAAAGCAATGACTACAGCGTTGTCAGCACCAAGTACTAGATCGATGCCTATGATCATGAGAAGTGATAAAAGAAAATCTTGTTCCATAGTTAATACCCTCTTTTCAGCAGAAAAAGTATAGAAGTTTGTAATTTTTTTTGGTGTCTAGCTTCAGGCGCCATCGTCGAAGCACAGGACGTGCAAGAGCAGTCATTGCGATTGACGTTGCGTTTTTGACTGCCTCGAGGTCATAAGTCAAATAGGAATTGAAGGCAGAGAACACCTTCCATTCCTATTCCCCTTATGCTTGTCGCCGAAAACTTAGCGCCTTTCGCTTTTCTAATGCTCGTACAATTATATGAAAACATTCATAAGATATGCTTGTAGAATCATATAGGTAAAATAACTGTTTTTGAAAATTCGGAGTTTTTTTATTTCATTTAAGTACTTTTTATCATAAAATAGGAGTACAAGATTCTTTCATAATTGAAGGTTCTAAAGCACTAGTGTGAAGATTTTCTAGCTTTTTTTGGAGGATATTTACACTTTCCTTTTACCCACGGTTAAATAGTTGAAAATTTGGGTAAAGTGTAGTAAAGTACAACTACCCTGAGGGGGGTTGTCCCTTCAACATCTTATATAGAAGGGAAGGTTGAGTAATGGAGATTGAACGTATAAACGAGAATACTGTAAAGTTTTATATCTCATATTTAGATATAGAAGAGCGTGGTTTTGATCGCGATGAAATCTGGTATAACCGTGATCGAAGTGAGGAACTTTTCTGGGAAATGATGGATGAAGTTCATGAAGAAGAAGAATTTATGGTTGAAGGTCCACTTTGGATCCAAGTTCAAGCACTAGATAAAGGGCTTGAGGTAATCGTAACGAAAGCTCAAGTGTCTAAAGACGGACAAAAGCTAGAGCTTCCTATTTCTGACGATAAACTTAAAGAAATCCCGGTGGATGAAAATATAGAATCATTGTTAGATCATCATTTTAATAAGTCGAATGATTCACAGGAAGATCAAATTGAAGAATTGGAACAACAGCTTCAGTTTGTCTTAAAGTTTAATGATTTAGAAAATATTATTTCTTTGTCTAAGTATTCATCTCTTTCAGGAATGACGAATCACTTATTCTCACTCGACCAAAATTACTATTTATTTGTTGAGTTTGAAGACGAAGTGAGTGATGAGGAAATTGAGAATACATTAAGTATTCTACTTGAATATGGACAAGAATCAAGAGTAACCATTCATCGACTTGAGGAATATGGTAACTTAATTGCAAAAGACTATGCATTAAATGTGATAAGAAAACATTTTTCATAATAGATCAAAGTTGGGAGAGACCGATTTCATGTAAATCGGTTTTTTTTATTCATTGTAAAAAATATGTTCTTTTCTTGGGTAAAAACAAGGCTGAAGTAACAAAATAGTGAGACATGTGAAGACAAAAGGATGACTCAATGTTTCGTTTTTTTGAATGAAGGGAAGTAAGACTAAAAATAAGTCAGGTGAAGCTAATGAAGTTTACATTCAGAATACTATTATTTGTCACATTAATTGCTTCCATTATCTTAATAACGAAAAGTCTTTGGGGAGATTGGATTGTTGGTTCTGTAAGTGTTCTTTTTACACTCTCAATTATCTTTATATGTGTTGTGATCTTCCTTGAAAATAGACATCCGTCTCATACTATTACATGGTTGGTTGTTTTAGGTGGTTTTCCATTAGTTGGATTTTTCTTTTATTTATTTTTTGGAAGAAATATAAGGAAAAGACGTCTATTTGATAAAAAAGCGCTGTTGGATGAAAAAGCATTTTTAGAAATTGAGGGTAACCATCATTCATATCAAGATAAAATCAATCGAATGGGTAATCATCAGCAATTATTGTTTAAACTAGCCCATCGTTTAGGACATAGTCCTATATCATTTGCTACAAAAACAAAGGCTTTAACAGATGGTATTGAAACATTTGATCATATCTTTCGTGAGTTGAAAAAAGCCAAGCATCATATTCATCTTGAGTATTATATTGTCCGTCATGATCAGGTCGGAAATGAATTGAAAAACCTTTTAATTGAAAAAGCTCGAGAGGGTGTTGAAGTTAGGTTTTTATATGATGCGGTTGGAAGTTGGAAGCTTTCCAAGGAATACATTAGAAGTATGGGGAAAGCTGGGATTGAAATGGTTCCTTTTCTGCCTGTTCGGATTCCTTTTTTGAATAATAAAATTAATTTTCGTAACCATCGAAAAATTATTGTTATAGATGGGGAAGTGGGTTTTGTCGGTGGTTTAAATGTTGGCGATGAATACTTAGGTAAGGATACTTACTTTGGATATTGGCGTGACACCCACCTTTTAATTAAGGGTGAAGCTGTTCGAACTCTACAAATGATCTTTTTGCAGGATTGGTATTATATGACAGACAAAAAGCTGTTGTTTCAATCTTACTTAAGCTCTAACTCTGATGATTTGGAAGAAACGGGTGGAGTTCAGTTAATTGCCGGTGGTCCTGATAATAAGTGGGATGTTATTAAAAATTTATTCTTCTCGATGATTATTTCTGCCAAAGAGTCAATCTGGATCGCATCTCCATATTTTATTCCCGATGAAGATATTCTAACCGCTTTAAAGGTGGCTGCACTGAGCGGAATTGACGTAAGACTGCTAGTACCTGAACGTCCCGATAAAAAGATTGTTTACCATGCTTCAAGATCTTATTTCCCAGAGCTACTAGATGCAGGTGTTAAAGTATACGAGTATAAAAAAGGATTTTTACACAGTAAAATTGTTATTGTTGACTATGAACTTGCATCCATTGGAACAGCGAACATGGACATGAGAAGCTTTCACCTGAATTTCGAGGTAAATGCATTTCTATATAGAACTGGAAGTACACAAAAACTTGTAGATGCCTATATGAATGATATTGATCAATCGAGAGAAATCATTATGGAAGAGTTTGCGAAGCGGTCTTTTGCTATAAAGCTTTTTGAATCAGCGGCACGCCTTATGTCGCCATTATTATAGTTAGAAAGAAGTGCTGCCTAATTGGTCAGCGCTTTTTCTTTTTTTTATGATCTAAAATTTAATTTTCACGATTTGTCCTATTTCTCTTTATGTGGATAATAAAAAGAAAAAGGAGAGGAAGCTTTTGTTTGTAGCGAATGATCAGAGAGGTAATCAACTTAATGTAGCAGAGAAAAAGTGGACAATTGAAAGGTTAAGAAAGATAAGAGAAAACAGCACTTTTATTTGCCCTCAATGTCAGAACGAATTAGATTTAAAAATTGGTTCAATCATATCAGCACACTTTGCTCATAAAAAGCACTCTGACTGTCCGTCTAGTAAGGGAGGACCTGAAAGTCAGTATCATATGAGAGGAAAGCTTGAGTTATATGATTGGCTTCAAATAGATGAAAATGTTATACATGTGGAACTAGAACCTTTTATAACGGATATTAAGCAGCGTCCAGACCTTTTAATCAACGATCATCAACAAACCCTAGCAATAGAATATCAATGCTCACCAATTGACTTAAACATACTTCAAAAGAGATCTGTTATGTATAAAAAAGCAAACATTCCTTTTCTCTGGATTCTAGGTGGGAAGTTACTCAAAAGAACAGGAGAAAGATCATTTCAACTCTCACAGTTTCAATGGCGTTTTACAAGTAAAATGGAAGATGGCTCACTTATGATCTATGCCTATTGTTCTAATATAAAAGCGTTTATCATTATAAGAACTATCATCCCATTTTCTTCTCAAGTTGTTTTTGCCAACCAGTCAATTATTCCTAAAGAAACAATATCGTTTACGCAGTTAATAAAACCGCAGTTTTGTCCCATAAATTTTTATGAAAATTGGTTTCATAAAGTTAGAACTTTTCGCTTAAAGCCTTTTCCATTTACTACGAAGCAAGCCAGTACTCTAAATCAATTCCTATATCAAACAAAGCACACTTCTCTTCTTTATCTTCCATCACACGCATTTCTACCCCTTAAATTCAACTACTTAATAGAATCACCTGTCTTTGTATGGCAAGGATGGGTGATGACGTTTATTGATGAAGTACCTTTAAACTCTACCTTTACTTTTCATTATATTTATGAAAGAACCAAAAAAAAGGTAAAAGATCGATTACTCTCGGTTCGGGTTCTGCCACAAATAAATGTACACTATTCCCAAGTTATTTATGAATACCTTGAAAAGCTCTCAGAGTTATCTTTTATCACTAAGGTAGAACACCATATATATATAAAACAGCAGACAACTAATTGGGTAACAACTATTGATGAATTACTAAACCAGGATGAAGAGTTAATGAAAGAGCTAAAACGAGGATGATGTATAGCAATTATTTTTTTGAACACATTAAAAGGGAGATATTAACAACAAGAGGTGATCATATGTTTAATAAAAAGCGTAAACGTAATCCAGTTTTATTTATGGCATCTATGCTTGGAGTAGGTGCAGCTGCTTACTATTTGACAAAAGAAGCTACACAGGGTGAAGATAGAGGTAGTAACAATCAAACATATCCATCTGAAAATCCTTTCGATTATATTGGGAAAGATTTTTAATTGGCTCATGCGGAGAAAAAACTTCGGGAGGGATGGGTATGAACAAGAAAAAAATGCTATCAATTATGACGGCATTAACACTCATGAGCTCAATGAATACAAGCTCCGCATACGCCATTAATTTAAAAGGGGGAAATGGTATGTCAGAACAAGCGGCAGTGAAAAAATTACCTTCTAGAAATGAAATAAAAACAGAAGACACGTGGAGACTTGAGGACATTTTTGAAACAGATGAAGCTTGGGAAAAAGAGTACAAAGAAATACAAGCAGCTTTACCTAAGTTGGCTGAATTCAAAGGAAAACTAAGTGAAAGTGCCAATACACTCTATGAAGCACTTTCTTATCAAGATGGTGTAATGGAGCGTTTAGGAAAGCTTTATACATACGCACATATGAGATACGACCAGGACACAACAAACTCCAAATACCAGGCACTAGATGATCGTGCAAAAAGCTTATATACACAGGCTTCTAGTTTAAGCTCTTACATTGTTCCTGAAATTCTTTCAATTGATGAAGAGAAGATAAAGCAATTTTTAGAAGAAAAAGAAGAACTGAAGCTGTATGAACATGCTCTTGATGAAATCAATCGCCAACGTCCACATGTTCTTTCTGCTGAAAAAGAAGAGCTATTAGCAGAAGCATCAGATGTCTTAGGCGCTGCAAGTAATACATTCGGAATGCTGAACAATGCCGATTTAACATTCCCGACAATTAAAGATGAAAACGGAGAAGAGGTTGAAATTACTCATGGCCGCTATATCCGCTTTTTAGAAAGCGAAGACCGTAGAGTACGTGAAGAGGCATTTAAAGCCGTATATAAAACGTATGGTGATTTTAAGAATACATTTGCTAGTACATTAAGTGGAACCGTTAAGAAAGATAATTTCAGTGCAAAGGTAAGAAATTATGAATCTGCAAGACAAGCTGCATTAAGCAGTGATAACATACCTGAATCTGTTTATGAAAACCTAGTTAGTACCATTCATGATCATTTAGATCTTCTTCAGCGCTATGTGAAGCTTCGTAAAGAGGTACTAAACCTTGATGAAGTTCATATGTATGATCTTTATACACCTCTTATTAAGGACGTCAAAATGGACGTTACCTATGATGAAGCAAAAGATTATATTCTAAAAGGACTTCAGCCACTTGGTGATGAATATATCTCGATTTTAGAAGAAGGCTTTGAAAACCGCTGGGTTGATGTTCATGAAAATAAAGGAAAAAGAAGCGGTGCCTACTCATCAGGAGCATATGGAACAAATCCATACATCCTCATGAATTGGCAGGACAATGTAAATAATTTATTTACACTTGCGCATGAGTTTGGACACTCTGTTCACAGTTACTATACGCGCAAAGAGCAACCATATCCATATGGAAATTACTCCATTTTCGTAGCGGAGGTTGCATCAACGGCTAATGAAGCTTTATTAAATCACTACCTTCTAAATACAATTGATGATGAGAAAAAACGTTTGTACTTACTAAACCACTTCCTTGAAGGATTTAGAGGAACTGTTTTCCGTCAAACAATGTTTGCTGAGTTTGAGCATATTATTCATCAAAAGGCACAAGAAGGTGAGTCGTTAACACCTGAATTACTAACTAAAACTTATTATGATCTGAACAAAAAGTATTTTGGTGATGACATTGTTGTAGATGAAGAAATCGGCTTAGAGTGGGCTAGAATTCCACATTTCTACTACAATTATTATGTGTATCAATATGCTACAGGCTACAGTGCTGCAACAGCTCTAAGTAACCAGATTTTAGAAGAAGGTCAACCTGCAGTTGATCGTTACTTAGAATTCCTAAAAGCAGGAAGCTCAGATTACCCAATTGAAGTTTTAAAGAAAGCCGGTGTTGATATGACATCTTCAGCACCAATTGAAGAAGCATGTAAAGTGTTTGAAGAGAAATTAAATGAAATGGAAGAGCTATTGGCTAAGGTTAAACAATAAATAAGCTACATGAAAAAGGAATGTGCCATTTATGTGCACATTCCTTTTTCCATTAAAAGCCTCTAAACGTTTTCCTATGATTAATAAAATAAAGTGTAACAAAAATTGAGATCAATAATAATGGAGATGTGATATAAAGAGGGACAAGATTCATGAACCCTAATACATTAATGAAGAATAACATAATCGTAAGCACTGTGAGCAATACAATCCATCTTAGCTTCACATATATCCTCCTTGTCTATTTTCTATTTATTATTGTATATGTTTTTATCTTCTACATTATCCATTAAGTTGAGACGAGTTCTTTTTAAGCACAAAACAATATAAGTAGAAATTATTCTAAGATAATAGGTTTTGTGACATTTTTGTGAAAAAGAAGTATCGCACTTGTCAATAGTCGACATATTTTGATATATTATAGATGTGAAATTAATCACAAACAAACATTTACCCCTTTGTTTGACCGTGAAAAATTTCTCCCATCCCCTTTGTTGTCGTTAAGACATAAAAAGAAGACCCTTTACTTTGTATGGGGTCTTTTTATTTTGCCTCGAAAATAAGAATCGGAGATAAACTGTTTGAAATCGAAGATAAAGGTTCAGGAATCGAAGATAAACCGTTTAAAATCGTAGATAAATTCAAGAATCGAAGATAAACCGTTTAAAATCGAAGATAAAGGTTCAGGAATCGGAGATAAACCGTTCAAAATCGAAGATAAAGGTTCAAGAATCGGAGATAACATTCGCAATCGAAGATAAAAGTCTAAAAATCGGAGATAAACCGTTCAAAATCGAAGATAAGGTTCAAGAATCGGAGATAACATTCACAATCGAAGATAAAAGTCTAAGAATCGAAGATAAACCGTCCAAAATCGAAGATAAAGGTTCAAGAATCGAAGATAAACCACTCAAAATAGGAGATAAACCATTCAAAACCGAAGATAAGACCTCAAGACCCGCGGATAAACCTACTAAAATTGCGGTTAAGACCCAAAACAATCAACTAATTAGAGGGAAATCACTCTTTACCTTCTATATTTTAATAGAAATAAACCCTATATCGTAAACAAATCCATGAAATACATAAAAATATGAGCATTCTCCTTATAAAGTAACGGCCTCCTTGCACACCCTCCCCCTCATTTCACCCTCGCCAGCTCTCATATAACTCTGCTATTCTAGTAGTATCAAATCAAATCAGGTTTTAAGAGAGAAGGGAGCTCGTAACAATGGAAGTAACAAGTATACATCCTGCAGTTGCTGTGATTATTTTTGACGAAAAAGGTCGAGTGCTTTTGCAAAAACGACGAGATGTTGGGTTATGGGGAATTCCTTCGGGTCATGTAGAGCCTGGTGAGACGGTGGAGGCTGCTGCGAAACGCGAAGTACTTGAGGAAACAGGCTTACATATTGAAGTTGATAAGCTCATTGGCGTTTATTCTGATCCAGCTTCACAGGTTTTTCACTATCCAGATGGGCGAGTGGTTCATTTTATCACCACCTATTTTTCAGCGGCTATATCTGGTGGTGAGCTTGAAGTAAACGAGTCAGAATCCTTAGAAATAAAGTTCTTTCCACCTTCTAATTTGCCAAACGGATTACTAAATATGCACCCTAACTGGTTAATAGATGCTCTGGAAAAACAGGAGGCTGCATTCATTAGATAATCCCGGGCTCAATTCTCTTACGCAGAAGCGTCATTTCACCAATTGTTTGCCCCTGTAAAAGTTCAGCTCCATCAACAACAGACGCAAAGAAAAGGAATGGCGTCATACCATTCCTTTTTATTACCCTATATATCTCCAGAAAGTACCGTGTTTTGCTTGTACCTTTTCAACAGTTTGAGATAGAACTAATTTTTTTAATGTTTTTTCAACATCAGCTATTGTCATATTATATACCGATGCTATTTCAGCAGTGGCAACAAATTGGTAGTGAGCTAGGAATGCTTCTAATGGAGGGGTGTGTGAAGGCTTAATATCATCGCCCACCATTTCTTTTAAGACTTGAACATATAAATCATACGTATAAATGCCTGTTATTTTTAAGCCTTCTCTTTCTACCTCTTCACTGAAAAAAGCAAGTGTAGGGATTTCCTGGACATCCATTTCAGAAGTGATTTTCAAGTCACATTGCAAAGCCTTTGCTGAGCTTTCTGAATGAAGATCTTTTCTGAATTCATTGACGTCAAGTCCGACATCTTTTGCGATTCCAATTAAAATTTCTTCATCTGAGACATTTTGACTTTCAATAAATAGTACTTCCTGCAGCTTCCTCATAAATTTAAGACCTGCTTTTCGTCCTTGAAGTTCAGCTGATTTTATCGCTAGTGAAGCTGTGTATGGACTTGATAATGGATTTTTCAGCCACACATTTCCATCACATGACATTCCTGTACGACTGCCTGTTTTTTCCCAAGCCTGTGCAAGCTTTTCAGGTTTTTTTCTTTTTGAAACGTTTAGTGTTGCAAGACGGCCACTAATAATATATTTTAGCGTGAAAAGGCGTCCGTATTCTATTTGTAACTTTTTTATGATTGGTTCCAATGCCCAGCATTCAGGGCATAAAGGGTCAACAAACATATAAATTTCCAATGGCTTATCAGGGTGACCGCTACAATGTGAGAAAAAGAGGGAGATGTTTTTATTCTCATGATGTCCCATCAAGATGTCCCTCTTTACTGTCCGGTGAGTTCACCATATGTTCAGCAGTAAGTTTTAAGCGATGCAATAGAAAGTCCTTTACTTCCCCCTCGAGTTGAACTTCCTTCATTGCTTTCTCCATACAAGCAATCCATGCTTTTGCTCTTGAAGGTGTGATTTCAAAAGGAAGATGTCTTGCTCTGAGCATCGGATGGCCATGTTCCTCGGTGTATTCTTGAGGGCCACCTAAGTACTGTGTGAGAAATTGCTTTTGCTTTCGTGCTGTTTCAGTTAAATCATCTGGAAAAATGGGAGACAATAACGGATGTTTTTGTACGTGTCCATAAAAGGCATCAACAAGCTGCGAAAGAGTTTCTGCTCCTATCGCCTCATAGGGTGTTAGATTTTGATTCGTCACGTTGATATCTCCTTTTCAAATTGCTAATGTTATTGTAATAAACGCAAAGTTTGTTTTTGGAAAATGAATAGAAGAATATTTAGATAGTAAAGAATGTCACAGCTATTAGGATAATATGACTATTTCAGCTTGCGTTATGTAAATTCATTTTAACAAGCACTTCTATATATCTCAAACAAACCGCTCTCATAATGGGATATTTACCATTATTGTATGTTATTGGAGTTATTGTATGTGTTTATTTAAAGGGGTCTAGAACAGTTCTAAAAACAAAAAAGAGACTCAACAGAGCCTCTTTTAAACATTATACATGAAAAGTAGAAGTGATTTTACGAACATAATTTTGTGTTTCTTTAAAAGGAGGTATACCGCCATACTTATCAACGTTCCCAGGTCCTGCGTTATAGGCAGCTAGTGCAAGTTTTACATCTCCGTTATATCTCGATAGCATCTGTTTTAAATATTTTGTTCCACCTTCAACGTTTTGCGCCGCATCGTAAGGATCATTTACACCAAGAGAGCGGGCAGTAGCCGGCATTAATTGCATAAGTCCCATTGCACCAGCGTAGCTTTTGGCAGTAGGATTAAATCCGGATTCCTGCTTGATAACCGCACGAATTAATTTCTCATCTACTCCGTACTTGGTGGCAGCCTGGCGAATAATCTCGTCGATAGAGCCAGATGCAATCGGCCCTGATGTTTCCTTAACAGAAGTTGTTTTTGTTACAACTGGTGAGTTTAAGATCATTCTAGGCAAATCTGCTAAAACAGATGAATTATTTGGTGTTGCACTTGAAGTTGAGGGATTAATAAAAGATTTTAATAAATCCTGAAAAGTTGTATCAAAGGTTGAATCTTTTGTTTGGGTTGGTGTTGTATTGAAATTTTGCAATGCCTGTAGTTCAAGCATTGTTTTATAATATCTTGCTTTAATATCCAAGATTCTTACCCCATCTCACTATATTTTTGTTCATAAAAACGGCGAATCTTATTTTTTGTTAGTCTAATTGGAATGTTAAGGTCATGCAGAAGTTGATGGAAGACCTTTTTTCCGATTTCTTCATCTTTTGCTTCATATTCAAGCTCATAATCCTCTACTGTTAAATATCGGCTGTGATCTAAAACTATTAAACCATTTTGAAAATTTATTTCTGCACGGCGTGTTGATAAAGAACCAAAATAAGTTATTTTGTTAACATCTATGTCTAATTGAAGCAGACGATCAACAACTTCGCCATTTACGAGTTCACCAGTTTTCATCATGCTATCAGCCATTTCGTCTGATAATGTTTGATGTGTTTCGAGTAAGCCAACTGTAGCAGGTTCTTTTAAAGTCATAACAAATTTATTTTGCTTTCTTCTTATTCGCAAAGCTACTCCGAGTGCTTTTAACGAAAATTCAGGTGTATCAAAATAATGATTTTCTTGCTCGAAAAAATCATGTTCCTCTATTTTAAATGTTTCTTTTATTTTGTAATATTCATCTTTTGTTAGAAGATTCTTAAATTCTATTTCAATTTCTTGTGACATTTTAGGATAGACCTCTCTTATCAAATAGTTTAGCGTAAGACAAAAAACGATCTCTTTCTATTATCTCTTGAATTTAAATAGACCGCAATGTTATCAAGTGACTTTTTAATATGGTAAAATAATCTTGGATTGTAATGGAAGGAGATAGTTATGAATACTAGAATCGAATTAAATAAAGCAACATTAGAAAACAACATACTTATATTAGAAGCAACAGAAACTCCAACTTCACTACAGGATGTAGAAGCGAAAGGACAAATGCTTGTTGATTCGGATCATCTAGCGTTTATTTACATATTAGAGTCTGGTGATGAATTTGTCTATGCTAGTTTACCTGACAGTATTTGGCCACACTTAAAGGAAGCATTGGATAAAGAGATAAAGATAGAACTAAAATTAAGCAATGAGCAGATTGAGCTAGTTAACCTTATAGATGAATTAAGTTATTTGTTAGAGAACATCAAAGATAATGCAAACTATGGTGAAGAAATGGAAAACAAAGTTGTTGAGATTTTTGCTTTAGCATAGTCTAGCGTTTACACGTTGGTGAGGCTCTTAGGCTTTATTTCAATAACTTAGTTCTTTAATGGATATGAACATGTCTATTGGAACAGCAACAGGTGGTCGTGTTAGGGGGATGCATATGGAAGGTGAACAATGGAAGTCATTTTTGGCTCCTTATAACCAAGCAGTTGAGGAATTAAAGGTGAAATTACGAGGAATACGCTCGCAATATGAACTTGAACATTCACATTCACCAATTGAATTTGTAACTGGTCGCGTGAAGCCGATTGCCAGTATTTTAGATAAAGCGAAGCGGAAAAACATTAGCCTTGAGAACATAGAGGAAGGTCTACAAGATATCGCGGGAATTCGAATGATGTGTCAATTTGTTGATGATATTCGTTTTGTTGTAAATATGTTAAAAAGCAGAAATGATTTGGAGATCATTGAGGAACGAGATTATATTACCTCACAAAAAGATAGTGGATATCGTTCTTATCACCTTGTTGCAAAATACCCGGTACAAACAATATCTGGGGAAAAGAAATTACTTGTTGAAATCCAAATTAGAACATTATCAATGAATTTTTGGGCGACAATTGAACACTCATTAAATTATAAATATAGCGGAAATATTCCTGATAATATTAAAGTAAGATTAAAAAGGGCAGCAGAAGCAGCATATTCACTTGATGAGGAGATGTCCCAAATTAGAGGGGAAATCCAAGAAGCCCAAGCTATTTTCTCACGAAAGACGGACAAAAAATAAAATCGAACAGAGATTTTAAATTTAAACGATAAAGGGGTAATTTTTATGAAATTTGCCATATCATCCAAGGGAGATCCGGTTTCTAATTCAATCATGCAAAAAATGAAAACCTACTTATTGGATTTTCAACTGGATTACGATGAAGATCAGCCGGATATTGTTATTTCTGTAGGTGGTGATGGTACCCTTTTATACGCCTTTCATCGCTATCGAAGCAGATTAGACAAAACTGCCTTTATTGGGGTGCATACAGGGCATCTTGGGTTTTATGCTGATTGGGTTCCAGAAGAAATTGAAAAGCTTGTGATTGCTATTGCTAAAACGCCGTATCAAATTGTTGAATACCCGATTTTAGAGGTTATTATTCGTCATAATGACGGGGGAAGAGAGGCTAGGTATCTAGCGCTTAATGAATGTACAGTGAAAAGTATTGAAGGAACACTTGTCATGAACGTTGAGATTAAAGGGCAAATGTTTGAAACATTCCGTGGTGATGGCTTATGCATTTCTACACCATCAGGCAGTACAGCCTACAATAAAGCATTAGGTGGGGCAATTTTACATCCTTCTTTACGTGCCATTCAGTTGGCGGAAATGGCTTCTATCAACAATCGTGTTTTCCGTACAATCGGTTCGCCGTTAATTTTGCCTGAACATCATACATGTATGCTGAAACCTGTTAATGATGTTGACTTTCAAATTACAATCGATCATCTTACTCTGTTACATAAAGATGTGAAATCAATTCAATGTCGTGTGGCAAATGAAAACGTACGTTTTGCCCGCTTTAAGCCATTTCCTTTCTGGAAAAGAGTTCGTGATTCTTTTGTTGGAGATACAGATCGTTAATGGAGTCAACATTTCAATTAGAGTGGAAAATAACATCAAAAGATGATGGGAAGCTCGTTTTAGATTTTGTGAAAGAGAAAAAAATATCAAAGCGAGCTTTAACGGATATAAAATTTCATGGCGGAGAGATCCTCGTGAATGATCGTCATGTTACAGTTCGATATCAGTTAAAAAAAGATGATCTTTTAACCGTGATTTTTCCAAAGGAAGAAAAGGGGGCAGGACTTGTGGCAGATCAAGTTCCCTTTAGCATCGTATATGAAGATTCGCATTGTTTGGTTATTAATAAACCTCCTTTTGTACCATCAATTCCATCGAGAGATCATGTAAGGGGAACATTAGCAAATGGATTAATTCATTATTATGAGGAGCATCATATTCCTTCCACCATTCATATCGTAAATCGTTTGGATAAGGATACCTCTGGGTTGATGTTAATTGCGAAGCATCGTTTTGCTCATTCGTTGTTTTCAGATATGCAAAAAAGTAAAAGTATTCATCGTTCGTATGAAGCTTTTGTGCATGGGGTGATGGAGGAGCAAAAAGGAACGATATCAAGTCCTATTGGACGAAAAAAAGACAGTATTATTGAGAGAGAGGTATGTGACGATGGCCAGAGTGCTGTCACACATTTTCAAGTGCTTCGCTCCTACAAAGATAGAACACATGTAAAGTTAGTGTTAGAAACGGGGAGAACTCATCAAATTCGGGTTCACCTTTCATCAATAGGACATCCCTTATGTGGAGACACGTTATACGGTGGAAATCAACTAGATATTAATAGGCAAGCCTTACATAGCTCAGAGCTATCATTTTGGCATCCCTTGTTAGAAAAAGATCTTTGTTTTCAAGCGAAACTTCCGGAAGATATGGAGAAATTAGCGAAAAGGATTCATCTTAAGCGTAAGTAGGTCCGTTTTTCGGTTGAAAGAAGCATAAAATAGTTAACAGACCAAATCGCGTAGATTTGGTCTGTAGTCGTTTTTACCTATATAACAACGATATAAGATATACACACTCGAATTTGCATACACAAAATCACAACCGATATAACGCGACAATAGCTGTTGTCACTTGCTAATAGCTTTGCCATTTGCAACGTTGAATTTTTATTGTATCAGTTTTGTCATTGTGATTTTATGTTAAATTAATTTTAGAGCTTATGAAGGAATGTTCTTGAACTAACGGCAGGTTAGTGAGAGAAGGGGAATAGGTTGTCCTTGTCCATGTTTGAAAAAACAAAGGAGAAAATAAAGTGGTTCTCTATTTATTAAACAGAAATCTTCCCTTTGTTTATTATTCTAATAATTGCAATGATACTTCTGCAGAGTAACAGTTTTAATATCATGCTTAGAAATGAGTGATACCAACTCCACCCTTTTTTCCATCTTATTAATTTTGTTTTTCTTTCGGCTAAAGTTTCTAAGATGATTTGAGGGGTTATTAATATGATTGCTTTTAAAAAAATACCAATTGGTCTGCTGTTAAGTGTCCATTGGTTGTAGTAAAGTAACAACAAGGGATAATGAATATAGTCAAAAGGTAAATGGATTTTAACATTTTTAAAAAGCTTATTTTTGTATTTTATATACCCTTTTGATACCAAATAACTATCAGCAAAGTAATTACCTATAATGCTTACTAGATAAACAATTACCCAATCTTTAAATGAACGTTTTACGATGGCAAAGGGTAATAGAACTAACCCAATTATAGTGCTGTTGTTTAATAGATAGTATGGGATATTCCTTTCTTTACTCAATGTTTACACCTCCATTTATCATCTTTCCCTTTTTCAAATCGTTTATGATATGTTTTAGTTGAACAAGACGATATCAAAAACAGAACGCTTGGGTATTACACCCAAGCGTTTTACATATGTTATTTGTCATGCTATATGATCATTCAACTGATATTTTAGGTTTTATCAACAGTATCGGATTACTTCCCTTAATTGATGAAGCTTTTTTTCTATAAAAAATAGGTATTAAAATTTTGTGCCATTCATCCGTTTTACTTTTCCCGAAACCGTGACTCATCATAAGGAAGGCTTGATTCAACAGAGATCACTTCATCTTCCGGGTAACGATATGCTGTAAGCTTGTTACCAAACACCGCTCCAGTGTCAATATTAATCGTTCGATTGGCTCGTTTAGGCTCTTTAATAGGAGTATGACCATAAACAATCATTGCCTTTCCTTGGTAATGTTGAGCCCAATCACGACGTTCAGGTGTTCCATCAGGGTTCTTTTTACCAGTAATATCTCCATATAAAACAAAGGTTTTAACGGCATTTGAACTTTTTCCGATATAATCTTCCCTAATTCCAGCGTGAGTAACAATTAGCTTTCCGTTATCAAGAATTTGATAAAGAGGTGCTGCTTCATATAGAAACTTAAACTGATTTTTCACTTCAGCTTTCTTTTTAGGTGGTAATTCCTCGTATTCTGCTACTGTTGTTTCAAGACCGTGAGTAATTTGAACTTTGTTTCCAAGAAAGTAGCGGTACAGCTTATTGCAGTGATTGCCAGGAGAATAATGTGCGCCTTCTTTTTGAACAAGCTGGTAGACAATCTCAATTACTTTTATAGATTCAGGCCCGCGATCGGTCAAATCCCCAACAAATGCAAGCTTTCTATCATTAGGATGAATGGGAATTCCAGTTGTCCAGTCATAGCCCATTTTTTTTGTTAGCTCCTCAAATTCACGAAAACATCCATGAATATCGCCAATAACATCAATTTTCATATGTATCGCCTCTTTGTCAAAGTGTAAAAAAAAGTACCCTATTTATAAGGGTACCACTTCGATTAGTCAAACATGTATTTTCTTGTTCGTGAACGGACATTTAGAACAATTCCGATAGCAACCATATAAGTGGCAAGAGAGCTTCCTCCATAGCTAACAAATGGCAATGGCAGACCTGTAATTGGGAGTAGCCCAATCGTCATGCCTACATTTTGGAAAACCTGAAATGTAATCATACCAATGACACCTGTGCATAAGAAGCTGCCAAACGGATCATTGCTTTCTAGAGAGATATGAATCATGCGATAAATAAGTAAGAAAAACAATGAAACAACAATACTACCGCCAATAAATCCAAATTGCTCTGAAATAATCGCAAAGATAAAGTCAGTATGTGCCTCAGGTAAATAAACTTCTAGATTTTGATAGCCTTTTCCACGTAATTCACCCGATCCAATAGCTAACAATGATTTAACAAGCTGAAATCCTTGCTCACCAGAATATTCCCAAGGATTAAGCCAGCCGTAAAATCGATCTAGCTGATATTCTTCTCCGCGTAAAATATACTTTAAGAAAAAATCAGGATATTTAATAAAGATGAAAATAAATGTTCCGGCACCGATTAAAAAAGTAGAAGCTGCTGTAACAATAATTCGCCATTGAATCCCTGAGATCAGAATAAGCGATCCGATAATCGCACAGAACACCATGGTCATCCCCATATCCGGCTGTCTTATTAAAAGAAGGACAGGCGGAGCCGCAGCCGCAGCAATCTTTCCAATTAAGAGAAAATCATCTGCTAGTGTATTTTTAGGGTATTTTTCACGATGATCTGTAATAATCTTACTCAAGACAATGATAATAATAATTTTCATTAATTCCGAAGGCTGAAAATTTCCTAATGGACCAATTCTATACCAGCTTGTTGCTCCTTTAATTGTTTGAACAATACCCTGTGGTAAAACTTCAAGACCTAGTAAAAGGAGTAAACCAAAGCCGTATAAATACCAGGCTAGCTGCTTAAATCGGTCATAATCAATCAGCATCGTAACAACAACAGCGAATGATCCGATAATATACCATTGAATCTGTTTCATTGAAAAGTTTATGCCCTTTAGTGTTTCTGGAAGGGTGGATTCAGCACTGTTTATCGCGAATGTACTCACGATAGCTAATAAAAACATGATAAAAATTAATGTGTAATCTATTTGTTGTTGTGGGGATTTTTCGTTTGTCATAGTCGATCCCTTTCTAAATCTTTAAACTTGAAATTTTCTATATAGTCATTGTATCATTAACCATCTTAATGGATTGTGAACGATTTGCAAAGGATCCATTTTATAATGGTTGTTTTCTTAGGTTTACATTTTAGATGAAAGTTGATTTCCGCTCCAGAATATAACGCGTTTAATGGAAAAAAAGTCTCTAAAAGGAAATGTTTTATTTTTGTAAATAATGTTCATCTTATTGCTTCAATAAATGCATATAGAATATTATAGTTATTATAATGTGAATCGCAATATGTAGAAATACTTAAGTATATGTCGAAATTTTATTTATTTCCTTAATATATATGACAAAGAGAGGAGGAACAGACTTTGTCAGAAGAAAGAGAACAAGTTGAGCTTGAAGAAGGAACGCTGCTTTCAGCACTTACTCAGAAAAATATGGATGATTTTCGTTCCGTGTTTTTAGAGCAGCACCCTTACGACCAGGCCAGCTTTTTTATTAAGCTTGACCCAGAAGATCGCCAGACTGTTTATCATTTTCTTTCTCCGGAAGAAATGGCAGCGGTCTTTGAAAATATTGAAGATGAAGATGGCCTTTATCAAACATACTTATCAGAAATGGATCCTACGTTTGCTGCCCAAATGCTTGCACAGATGTATGCAGATGATGCCGTTGACGTTTTAAATGAGCTTGATAAGGATCAGGTTGCAAGTTATTTAACAATTATGGATGATGAAGCAGCTGAAGAAATACGAGAGTTGCTTCATTACGAAGAATATACAGCCGGAAGTATCATGACAACGGAGTATATCTCCATTCATGCTCATCAAACGGTTCATTCTGCCATGCAAATATTAAAAAAAGAAGCTCCAAACGCTGAAACTATTTATTATGTATTTGTTGTGAATGAAGATGAAAAGCTTGCTGGTGTTATTTCGTTAAGAGATTTAATTATTAGTGAACCTGACACGATGATTTCAGACATTATGAATGAACGTGTTTACTCGGTAAGTGTCGCGGAAGATCAAGAAGAAGTTGCAAGAAAAATGAAAGACTATAACTTCCTTGCGCTCCCAGTCGTTGATTTTCAAGGACATCTGCTAGGAATTATCACTGTTGATGATATCGTCGATGTTATTGAAGAAGAAGCAAGTGATGACTATTCGAAGCTTGCTGCGGTATCTGACGTTGACTCCACTGATAGAGGGCCGTTTTCGGCTGCCAAAAAAAGGTTGCCGTGGTTAATTATATTATTATTTCTTGGAATGTTTACAGCAAGTTTAATTGGTCGATTTGAAGCAACATTAGAGAAGGTTGCCATTTTAGCCGTGTTTATCCCTTTAATTGCCGGTATGGCAGGAAACACAGGAACACAGGCTTTAGCCGTTGCTGTTAGAAGAATTTCACTCGGTGATACTGAAGATCAAAATCTTAGTAAGATGATTGTTCGGGAGGCAGGTACAGGTTTAATAACAGGGGCAATTTGTGGTGTTGTTGTGACTGTTGTTGTTTTTGTATGGCAAGGTGACTTATTTCTAGGTGCACTAGTAGGGATCTCAATATTGGCTACACTAACTGTAGCGACGATTTCTGGTGCCTTTATTCCATTAATTATGCATAAATTGAAGGTGGATCCGGCTGTTGCATCTGGTCCTTTTATTACAACTATAAATGATATTATTAGTATTTTAATTTATTTTGGTATGGCGACTTTGTTTATGCAATATTTAATTTAACTAGATTCCAGCTTAGAGCATATTGTTACAAGTTATGTTCTAGGTTTTATATGATAGAAGATATACATTCTTCACTAGATATTTTACCTTTTAATGTTAATGAATTTAAGATAAAGGAGGGATACGATGCATGGAGCATCTGTAACTTCATTAGTTATTGTTATTCTCGCAGCATTTCTAACCCCTATTTTACTACATCGATTAAAGCTAAACTTTATGCCAGTCGTCGTAGCCGAAATTATCGTTGGGTTAATTATTGGAAAAAGTGGTTTTGATGTTGTCCACCAGGATATGTGGCTTGAGACATTATCAATGCTTGGATTTATTTTCTTAATGTTTCTTAGTGGTCTTGAAATAGACTTTACAGCTTTTGCGGGAGGAAAGAAAAAGGAAAAGCTTCCTTCTGGTAAAGATGCACCTAATGCGTTTTTCGTATCACTCATCATATTTGTTGGGATTTTTGCTCTATCCTTATTATTATCCTACATCTTTGTATGGATCGGGTTAATGGACAACGCGTTTTTAATGACCTTAATTATTTCGACTATTTCTCTAGGAGTAGTAGTGCCTACATTAAAAGATGCAGGAATTATGAAGTCGAATATTGGTCAAATTATTTTACTTGTGGCTGTTATCGCCGACTTAGTCACAATGGTGCTTCTTGCTGTTTTTGCTTCCATTTATGGTGGTGGAGACAACAATACATGGTTGTTATTAGTTCTATTTGGAGCTGGTGTTGGGCTCTATTTCTTAGGAAAAACATTTATGAATCGTTCATTCATCGAAACAATGTCAAAAGGGACGATTCAAATTGGGACACGAGCTGTTTTTACGTTAATTATTTTATTAGTGGCGATTTCCGAAACAATTGGTGCCGAAAATATTTTAGGAGCCTTTTTAGCAGGTGTGCTAGTTTCGCTATTATCTCCTAACAAAGAAATGGTTCAAAAGCTTGATTCTTTCGGATATGGATTTCTTATTCCGATTTTCTTTGTAATGGTTGGAGTTGAATTAGATATTTGGGCTTTGTTTAAAGATCCAAAAATCTTCCTGCTTATTCCATTATTATTTATCGCACTTCTGATTTCTAAGATTTTACCTGTTTATTATTTGAAAAGATGGTACGATGGCAAAACAACACTTGCAGCTGGTTTTCTCTTAACATCTACGCTTTCTCTTGTCATTGCTGCTGCAACGATTGGGGAAAGAATGGAGATTATCACAGCTGAAATGTCAGGTGCGCTTATTTTAGTTGCAGTAATTACGAGTATCGTAACTCCGATTTTCTTTAAAAAGCTTTTTCCAAAAAGCGAAGGAAAATCAACCAAAATCAAGGTTGCCTTTATTGGTGCCAATCAAATGTCACTGCCTGTTACAAGAGAGCTAAACCAAGATCTTTATGAAACAACGGTTTATCATATTCAACAAGATAAAATTGATAAACAAATCTCTGAATCATTGTTTGAGATTAGAGAAATTGATGATTTTCAGGTTGAAACATTAAAAGATCGAAACGCATTTGATGTAGACTTAATCGTTGTAGCTACTGGTGATGAACAACGAAATGCCGATATTGCCTTATTTGCAAAAAAAGAGCAAGTTGATCGAGTGATTGCTAGTGTGGCATCACCTGATTTAGCAAGTCAATTAAAGGATGAGGGTATTGATATTTTCTCTACACTTCTTTCAACAAAAACGATGCTTCGTGCTTTAATTGAAGCACCAAGTGTTATGAGAATCTTAACAAATCAGGAAACAACTCTATATCAAATTAACTTAAATAATGCAAAATACGATAACATCCTGCTACGAAACTTTCCGTTTACAGGAGACATTATTTTTGTCCGTATTTTCAGAGGCAAAGATTCGATTGTCCCACATGGAGATACAGACCTGAAATTAGGAGATCGTCTAATTGTGACGGGTTCTAGAGAATATGTAAATGAACTTAAACATGAGTTGGAATTAATATAATTTTATCAATTAAAAAACATCAGGGTATCTTACTCTTGAAAGTTTCCAAACATTTGGTATGATAGAAATAAGTAAATACGAGAGAAACAACCGCTAGGGGAGCCTTAAATAGAGGCTGAGATTAAAGTGTGACTTTAAGACCCTTATAACCTGATCTGGATGATACCAGCGTAGGGAAGTGGATACATCATGGTTTTTTGTGTATGTAAACCACTTTCCTATAGGAAAGTGGTTTTTTGCGTCCTATAAAACTTTACTATTTAAGAATCAAGGTGAAAAAAGTGGAATTTCATGTCATTACAGATGGCAAGCAAACGGTAAATGAATTAACAGTGAAACTTACGATGCTCCATCAAGATGTGGATTATATTCATATCCGGGAAAAACAGAAAACGGCTTCAGACATCATGTTACTTGTGTCAAATTTGCTTCAGCGGGGTGTACCGAAGGAAAAACTTGTGATCAATGATCGACTTGATGTTGCTTTATTACATAATATTCCTAATGTTCATTTACCAGGTCACGGCCTTCCTGTTGAGGTAGTAAGAGCTTTTGATTCGCACGTAAGAATTGGACGGTCTGTCCATTCGCTAGAAGAAGCTTTACGATGTGAAGAAGCGGGGGCTGATTACTTGTTATTTGGTCACATCTTTGAAACAAATTCAAAAGCAGCATTACCTCCAAGAGGTGTAGAACAATTAGCTGAAATTTGTGAGCACATGACAATTCCAGTTATTGCGATAGGAGGCATTACTCCTAGCACAATTAAGTTGCTTAAAAACGTAAGTGTTCATGGTGTTGCTGTTATGTCCTATGTTATAGCGAGCAGTGATCCAATTGCAGCTTTAACCAATTTAAAAGAGGGGGGTTACCATGCAAAAACAATATGATGTTGGAATTGTTGGCGGCGGTATAATTGGGCAGTCAATTGCCTATCAGCTTGCAAAAGAGGGAATCTCCGTTCTTGTATTAGATAGCCATAAAGGTGGTACAGGTGCAACATGTGCAGCTGCTGGAATGCTTGGGGCAAATTCCGAATTGGAAAATAATGATGCTTTTTTTCAGTTTGCGAAGGAAAGTCAAAGACACTATCACATCTTACGTGATGAGCTGTCAGAATTATCACAGATTAATATTCAACTAGTTGATAAAGGCATGTATAAGCTAGCAATGACAGAAAATGAAGCGAGAGTTTTGAAGAAAGCTGTAGAAGACTATCAAACTTTAGAATGGCACACGAAAGAAACAGTTTTACAAGGTGAACCACATGTGTCTGATTCGATCGTAGGAGCGCTTTATATTCCTGAAGATGGCCACGTTTCTCCTACACATGTATGTGCGGCTTTCACGAAATCTGCTAGCTTACTAGGAGCTACATTTAAAGAAAATACACCCGTTCATTCTATTAAGAAAACAGCTACAAATCAGTATACGTTATCAACACCACAAGGGGATTATCTTTGTAGCAAAGTAGTTATCGCAAATGGAGTATGGAGTGGACACTTTTTTAAACAATTAGGACTTGAGGTCAATATGAGGCCGGTTAAGGGTGAATGTCTTTCCGTTCAAGGGGATCATTTAGATCTCGAAAAGACTCTTTTCTATGACCATTGTTATATCGTTCCAAAGGGTGATGGAAGGTTTGTTGTAGGAGCCACAATGATTGAGGATGATTGGAGTACAACACCATCACTTGGAGGAATTCAGTCACTGATTGAAAAAGTGACGCCGATGATGCCAAGTATTACATCCGCTAAGCTGCTCGATACTTGGGCTGGGTTAAGGCCACAATCTGATGATGGAAAGCCATATATTGGACAGCATCCTGAGGATGAGAACATCTACTTTGCAACAGGACATTACCGAAATGGAATTCTGCTTGCTCCTAAAACAGGAACAATGGTCAGAGATCTTATTTTAAAAAGAAAACAAAACGAAGAGTATATTCATGCTTTTTCTTTAACGAGAAAGCTTACTCAAACAACGAGGTGATTTCATGAGCATTAAATTAAATGGTGAACAGGTTGAATTAAATCAAGAAGTTAAAACAATTCAGCATCTACTGGCGTTTTACAAGCTGGAAGATCGTCTTGTTATTGTTGAGCATAACCGCGAGATTGTTTTAAAAGATCAATATGAAAACACAATCATTTCAAATGGTGATGAAATTGAGTTAGTTCATTTTGTAGGAGGAGGATGATTTTATGTTAAAAATTGCAGATAAAACATTTCAATCAAGATTATTATTAGGTACAGGAAAATACCCTTCATTTGACATTCAAAAGGAAGCAGTTGCCCAATCAGAAGCGGAGATCTTAACGTTTGCGGTGCGCCGAATGAATATTTTCGAAGAATCACAACCTAATTTTTTAGAGCAATTAGATGTTTCAAAATATACACTGCTACCAAATACAGCAGGAGCTAAAACAGCTGAAGAAGCAGTAAGAATTGCGAAACTAGCAAAAGCATCAGGCTTATGTGACATGATTAAGGTTGAGGTTATTGGCTGTGATCGTTCATTATTACCAGACCCAGTTGAAACGTTAAAAGCAAGTGAAATGCTTTTAGAAGAGGGCTTTATCGTTTTACCATACACATCAGATGATGTTGTGCTTGCTAGAAGATTAGAAGAGTTAGGTGTTCATGCTATTATGCCGGGAGCATCTCCAATTGGCTCTGGTCAGGGACTTCTAAATCCTCTTAATCTATCATTTATTATTGAGCAATCTAAAGTGCCCGTCATTATTGACGCGGGAATTGGTTCACCAGCGGATGCGGCATTAGCAATGGAGCTTGGTGCAGATGGTGTTCTATTAAATACAGCTGTGTCGGCTGCTAAAGATCCTGTGAAAATGGCTGTTGCGATGAAGTTAGCGATTGAAGCTGGAAGACTAGGGTATGAAGCTGGTAGAATAGCTAAAAAAGACTATGCTATTGCAAGTAGTCCAACAGAAGGAATGATTACGACTTAATGGAACGCTATTCTAGACAAATGCTATTTACTCCAATTGGAGAAAAGGGTCAAGATAACATACGAAAAAAACATGTATTGATTGTTGGAGCAGGTGCTTTAGGTACGGCTAGCGCTGAAATGATTGCACGTGCGGGCATTGGAACATTAACAATTGTTGACCGGGATTATGTTGAATGGAGCAATTTGCAAAGACAGCAGCTTTATATAGAAGATGATGCGATCAATCGCATTCCTAAAGCTGTTGCAGCAAAGCAGCATCTTGAAAAGATAAATTCAGAAGTAGAAGTTTTATCGTATGTAGAAGATGTTACCTCTGCAAATATTGAGGAATTTGCTGAAGGTGTAGATGTGATCATAGATGCGACGGATAATTTTGAAACAAGATTATTGATTAATGATCTTTCAATAAAAAATAATATTCCATGGATTTACGGTGGCTGCGTGGGAAGCTATGGTTTATCGTTCACCATTATTCCTAGTGAAACACCGTGTTTACATTGCTTATTAAAGCATATCCCGTTTGATGGAATGACATGTGACACAGTCGGGGTGATCTCACCAATTGTAAGTATGGTTGCTTCACATCAAACAGCAGAAGCACTTAAAATTCTCGTAGGAGATATGGAAAACATGCGAGGTAAGCTTGTATCATTTGATTTATGGAAAAACCAATATTCTTCAATTAATATGGATCGACTGAAAAATGATGCATGCCCAACTTGTGGTACTGATCCAGTTTTTCCTTACTTAACGGCTGAAATGGAAACAAAGGCTGCTGTTCTATGCGGTAGAGATACTGTGCAAATTAGACCAAGTTCAGGTAAGCAATTTTCTTTTGAACAAATTGCGGAGCGAATAAAGCCGATTGCAGATGCTTTTTTAGAAAATCCATTTCTTATGTCATTTACGTTTGGTGAACACAGAATCGTCCTATTTAAGGATGGTCGTGCCCTTATCCACGGAACGAAGGATATTTCTGAAGCGAAGAAGATTTATCACCGCTACATCGGGTAGCAAGGAGGATATAAAATGACAGTATCTCGTGCTTTAACAATTGCGGGATCGGACTCTGGAGGAGGAGCAGGCATCCAAGCAGATTTAAAAACATTTCAAGAGCTTGGAGTGTTTGGCATGACAGCAATCACTGCTGTTACAGCTCAAAATACAATTGGTGTCCAAGGAGTTTATCCTTTATCAATAGAAGCATTAAAAACTCAAATTGATTCTGTTGCAGAAGATTTAGCACCAAATGCGATTAAAACAGGCATGCTTTTTAATGCTGAAATGATTCAGCTTGTTGCGGAGAGAATTCGGCATTATAACTGGGAAAATATCATTGTTGATCCTGTTATGGTCGCAAAAGGCGGGCAATCATTATTACAAGAAGAAGCTGTAGAGGCTTTAATTACCGCTTTATTGCCGTTAGCTAAAGTGATTACCCCAAATATACCTGAAGCAGAAGTGTTAACAGGTATGAAAATTGAAACGTTTGAGCAAAAAAAAGATGCTGCTAAAAAGCTTTATGATCTTGGTGCAACGTTTGTCACGATTAAAGGTGGTCACGACCCTAACGGTGAAGTGGTTATAGACCTGTTATATGATGGTCAGGGTTTTGATACGTTCGAAGGTATACGAAAAGAAACAAAGCATACACATGGTACCGGCTGTACATTCGCTGCTGCGATCACGGCTGAAATTAGTAAAGGTAAAAGTGTACGTGAAGCTGTTTCAACGGCAAAAGCCTTTATTCAAGCTGCAATTGAAGATCAATTAGGGATTGGTGGAGGACACGGCCCAACCAATCATTGGGCTTTTAAGAAAAACAACATAACAACCGTATAAATGAAGACTATGGACTGACTCACAGATGAGCCATGACAGGTAGCAACTGTTATGGCTCGAGTCAGTCCTTTTGGGTTTATTCGACAAAATTCGGGTGGTGCCAGGCACCATCAAAAAGGGGCATACAATATGAACGTATCTCAAGCACTAAAAATATATTTTGTAATGGGATCTGTGAATTGCTTTACCTTTGATCCAGAAAAAACATTGTCTGAGGCCATAAAGGGTGGCATTACGATGTTTCAATATAGAGAGAAGGGCAAAGGAGCTTTAGCAGGTGAAGAACAAGTTTATTTAGGAAAAAAATTAAAAATGCTATGTGAAAGGAATAGAATTCCATTTATTGTGAATGATGATATTGACTTAGCATTAGAGCTTAACGCAGATGGAATTCATATTGGACAAGATGATAGTGATCCTTTTTATACAAGAAAAAGAGTAGGAGCTACCAAATGGATTGGAATTTCAACGCATTCCATTCAGGAGGCAAAAAAGGCAGTAGCTGATGGAGCCGATTATATCGGAGTTGGCCCAATGTTCTCAACGAAAACAAAGCAAGATGCACATGATGTAGTAGGGCCATCCCTTATTACGCAAATAAGAGAAGCAGGCTTTATTCATTTGCCGATTGTAGGAATCGGTGGGATAACATTAGAGAATGCCAGTGAGGTCTACCATTCAGGTGCAAATGGAGTGGCTATCATCAGTGCGATCAGCCAGGCGAAGTCACCAAAAGATGCCACACAAGCATTTTGTTCGATACAATAGAAAAAGTCTTAACAATGGAAATTATGAAATAGCACTTATTTAATATCAATGCTATAATTATAACCAGGTACTAATAACTTGTATTAATTTAAGGAGGATGTACATGGATTTATCACTTAAAGGCCGTAATATCGTCGTAATGGGAGTAGCAAATAAACGTAGTATTGCATGGGGAATTGCCCGTTCTTTACATAATGCTGGAGCAAGATTAATTTTTACATATGCAGGTGAACGTCTAGAGAAGTCCGTTCGTGACCTTGCTGACTCATTAGAAGGCGAATCCCTTGTAATACCTTGTGATATTACAAACGATGAAGAAATCAAAACTTGTTTTGCAACAATTAAAGAGCAAGTTGGTGTGATTCACGGTATTGCTCATTGTATCGCATTTGCAAACAAAGAAGAGCTTCAAGGTGAGTATTTAAACACTACTCGCGAAGGATTCTTACTATCGCAAAACATCAGCTCTTATTCATTAACAGCTGTGGCTAAAGAGGCAAGAGGTCTTTTAACAGAAGGCGGAAGCATTGTAACATTAACATACCTAGGTGGAGAAAGAGTACTACCAAACTATAACGTTATGGGTGTAGCAAAAGCTTCACTTGAAGCAAGTGTTAGATATTTAGCAAGCGACCTAGGAAAAGATGGGATTCGTGTTAACTCAATCTCAGCTGGACCAATACGTACACTTTCTGCAAAAGGAATTAGTGACTTCAACTCAATTTTAAAAGACATTGAAGAACGTTCACCACTTCGTCGTACAACAACACCAGAAGAAGTGGGAGATACAGCACTATTCTTATTCAGTGACTTATCAAGAGGAATGACTGGTGAAAACCTACACGTTGATTCCGGATATCATATTTTAGCTTAATTAAAAAGGGCGGCTCAATTGTTGAGTCGCCTTCTTATTATTAATTTTTATAACATTGTATCGAATTTGAAGCATGTTTTTCTTGAAAGTTGTCTTCATGTAATAAGGTTCGTGCAGGTTGACGTTTGAGAATACTTCCGTTTTTAACAAGAATAATTTCATCTCCAACATCAACAATAACAGATTTTCTATTTTTATAAGGATTAGCCAATTCAATGCATTCTTTAGCAAAAGGATTGATTTGTGGAAAAGGATGATCTGGCTTTGCAAGAAAGAATCCTTGACCAAATTGGATGCCAAGATTCATGACTCGTTGTAATTCAGCCTCAGTTTCAATCCCCTCTCCGATAATTTGACTATTCATTTTCTTGGCAAAGGTTACAAATGCTTCAAGAATGTTTGATTTGACCTCATTATGGTCCACACCGCTTATAAGAGAACGGTCTACTTTTATATAATCTGGCATCAATTCTGAAATGGATTGAAGCGAAGAGTAGCCTGCCCCCGCATCATCAATAGCAATCTTAAATCCCTGCTCACGATAGTGATTTAAAGCATTTCGAAACGCCTTAAAATCGTTAATGGCATTTCTTTCGGTAATTTCAAACACAACATTCTTTGGTTCAATACCATAATGCTTTAGTACCGATATCGTATGACCTGCGTTGAATTCTTTATCATAAATAACCTGCGAATTTAAGTTAATAAACAACTTTTGATTGGTAATGGCATCCTTACTTAACTCAAATGCACGTTCTCTTGCTAATTTTTCTAATGAATATAATAAACCCTCTTCTTCTGCATAGGGAAATAAAGCATCCGGGCAATAAAAAGGACTAGAAACTGGTCCACGTGATAAAGCTTCGAATCCATAAATCGTATTACTATGAAAATGAACAATTGGTTGGAAATGAACAGTAAGCTGCCGCTGATCAAGGATCTCAAGAAAGTGATTCTTTAATTGTTTAGCTTGATCGGGCGTTTCTTGACTGATATTGTTCATACTACTTCTCCTTTAAAGGTCGTACTAAGACGATCTGATATCTACTTTTCCTACGTAATTCGACAATAACAGTTTATTGTTAAGGAGATGTAAATCTATTGTAAAAATTACATTATTTTGGAGAGGGACGTATTTCTTGGCATGAAAATTGTATGGAAATAGGCTTCTTTTAAATAAATTTTCATCATCTTATCACAACCTCAAAGAAATAGGCACATTACCCAGTTCGCAAGCATAACATGTTGAATGTGTAGACATACGTTTTATAGGAGGGATATGAGTGTCAAATAAACAAAATTACAAAATGAAGCCCCTTATGTATATCGTTTCACCCGAACATCAAGATATAGATGTAAATATGCAATCATTTGTTGTAAAAAAATCAAAACAACAAAAAGCAGATCAACCAAAAGAAATAAAAGCTCAAAAGCTAACAGTAGTGGAGGAAGAAGAGGAGGTAACAGAAGAAAAACAACCAGAAACAGCTGTTGCGGTTGTTGAGGAAAAAGAACAACCTGAGGAAGAAACAACGGTCAAACAATATCGAAAACAAAGAAAGCCAATCACACAAATGAATATTGCTGAAAAAGTAGAGTTCTTCACAAACTTACCAAAAAATATGCCAAGAACACTATGTCAGATTGAAACAGCTGAGGAAACATACCGCGGCGTTATTATGTCAGAAGAAGACAATATTGTTACGATCCGTTCACTAACACATGCAAAACCAATCGACTTGGAGCTTGCTGAGATTAAAGCGATTAACTTATTAGGATTTTAATTGTACTTAAAAAAGTTAGGCACTGATGTGTCTAGCTTTTTCTTTGGGTTGAATTTGGACAGGGTGGTTTAGGATAGAGGTGTTAGGTCTGGATACGAAGGGGAATTGAGACAGAAACCGTGTTGGGAGAAGAGTTTAGGTCTGGATACGAGGAGAATTGGGACAGAAACGTGTTGGTAGAAGAGTTACTGTCTGGATAAGGAGAATCGGGACAGAAAATGTGTTGGTAGAAGAGTTTATGTCTGGATACAAGGAGAAATCGGGACATAAAAACGAGTACAGAGAAGGGTTTATGTCTCGATACAAGGAGAATTGAGACATAAAACGAGTACCGAGAAGAGTTACTGTCCCGATACAAGGAGAATCTGGACATAAAACGAGTACCGAGAAGAGCTTATGTCCCGATACAAGGAGAATCGAGACATAAAACGTGTACAGGGAAGAGTTTATGTCTCGATACAAGGAGAATCGGGACAGAAAACGTGTTGGTAGAAGAGTTTATGTCTGGATACAAGGAGAATCTGGACATAAAACGAGTACCGAGAAGGGTTTATGTCTGGATACAAGGAGAATCGGGACAGAAAACGTGTTGGTAGAAGAGTTACTGTCCCGATACAAGGAGAATCGAGACATAAAACGTGTACCGAGAAGATCTTCTGTCCCGATACAAGGAGAATCGAGACAGAAAACGAGTACCGAGAAGAGTTCCTGTCCCGATACAAGGAGAATCGAGACAGAAAACGAGTTGTGAGAAGAGTTTCTGTCTCGATACAAGGAGAATCGAGACAGAAAACGAGTACCGAGAAGAGTTCCTGTCCCGATACAAGGAGAATCGAGACAGAAAACGAGTACCGAGAAGATCTTCTGTCCCGATACAAGGAGAATCGAGACATAAAACGTGTACAAAGAAGAGTTTCTGTCCCGATACAAGGAGAATCGGGACATAAAACGAGTACCGAGAAGAGCTTATGTCCCGATACAAGGAGAATCGAGACATAAAACGAGTACCGAGAAGAGTTACTGTCTCGATACAAGGAGAATCGGGACAGAAACCAGGTACCGAGAAGAGTTCCTGTCCCGATACAAGGAGAATCTGGACATAAAACAAGTACAGAGAAGAGTTTATGTCCCGATACAAAGAGAATCGAGACATAAAACATGTACAGAGAAGATCTTCTGTCTCAATACAAAGTCAAAGTAAATCAAGACAAGAATCAGGCACCGGAGCAGGGTCTCCTACCTCATACAACAACAAAAGAGACATAGCTTCAGGCTTCGAGCCAAACTATGTCTCAATAAGAGCAAACTTTTTATGAATGAAAAAGTCTTATCCAGCAATTAAGCGAGGTGATAAACATTGAATCGCACAGAAGCAAGAAAGGTCGACCTCTACGCAGTTTCTAGTTTTCACTAATTCTTTCACGTCACAAATTTCTTTTGCAAGGTGGCCATGGCAATCAAGTGGAAGTAAGAGTCTTAGTGTTGCACAGCAATCGTGAATACCTTCTACACGGAAGAAATTCGTTTCAAAGCAATTTTCGCCGACGTTACCAAAGGCTTGAAATGGCTGACCCTTTTCATTTAAAAGAAGAAAAGGAATTGTATCTCCAAGCGTTTTGACAGGGTTTAGAAGATTGCTATAACAGCTTGTAGGGCATTTTTCGTCCTCAACGGCTTTTTGTTGATTTAAGATATTTTCAACTGCATCACATACACAATGATCTTTCATTATCTTCCCTCCTGTTATTCGTTCTTATTGATAGTATAAGAAAATAGGTACAAGAACGTTCTAGGGAAAGCGCCTATTTATGTAGTAGGGACATAAAAAAGAAAAGACTGCTGATAAAACAGCAGTCTATCTATCTACATTTATTTGTGGTATTTTTTTCTGTCTTCAGCAACACGGTCAACTAATTCTGGTGATAGGCATTGAATTGCACAGAAGCAATCAAGGTCTACTTCGATACAGAAATCAGTTTTTTCAAGACCGAAGAAGTCTTCGTCACAAGGATTACATACGCTAAGCGTATTGCCATCAACGTCTACTGGGCGAAGTAATGATAATGTTGCACAGCAATCTTCTACACTTTCAACGCGGAAGAAGATTGTTTGGAAACAAGTCATGTCTCCAGTGAATCCACCAACATTACCGAATGCTTTAAAGAGTTCACCTTTTTTTCCATAAAGGATGAAAGGAATTGTATCTCTTTGTGGACCAGCGACAGGGCCTAGTAAATTGCTGTAGCAGCTTGTAGGGCAAGTGATTTCTTCTACTGCTTCTTGTTCAGCTAAAATTTGTTCTACCGCATCACATACGCAATTGTTATCTCTGTCTCTTTTATCTTTGCAACCCATTAATAGTCATCTCCTTAATTTTATTTATTGACTTTAGTCCTTAACAGACTATGTGGGTAATGACTAGTTGGTGTGGGTAATCGTCTAGTTTGAGATGAATTCATTGGGAAAGAATTTAGGTGAATGGTATGTATGGTTTGTCTGCATTTGGCAACAGAGCAAGATATATAATAGAAGAAAATAAAGTCTGGCTATTAGGTAAAGGGAAAAAAGAAAAGACATACGGATTAGACCAGAAATGGCATGTCACATAAAAAAAGCAGGGGTGTCCCCTGCTTCTTAGTTCATTAGAAAATGTCGATGTTCACAACTAATGCGATTAAGATTTGTAATAGAACTTGTAGAGAAATTGCTACGTCTGTGTCAGTTGTTTTAACTTTTACATCTTTAGAATTTTCAATGACTAATTTTTGTTTGTTTAATTGTTTCATATCAGCTTGTTGGATTAATTGTTGTGTTACTTGCTCTGCACGAGCGCTGTCAGCGATTGTTAAGTTAATAACTAATGCGATTGCAACTTGAAGTGCAACTTGTAAAGAAACAGCTACTTGAGTGTCTGTTGAAGTAATATCAATATCACAAGAATCTCTTACAATGATTGTTTCAGAAGAAATTTGTTCTGTTTCGCTAACTTGTGCAGCGTTTTGTGAAACTGTTGCATCGTCATCAAAAAAGTTACCAGTTTGAGCCCCAGCCACCTCGTTGTTAGAATAACAGTCTGTTGGATGACAAGAATGACGGTCTAATGCTACCCATTCATATGGTTTTGCTTGCATTTTCTAATTCCTCCTTTCGATTTACTATTATTAAATGTCTAGAATTCATTTTTGTATAAGACAAACATCTTGGTGTTTTTACCCATTTTTAGTTTATTTGTCTTTTTTTCTATTTTTCATCATTTCACGTAGTGTTGTGTTTTTCGGTGCTTCTTCTGCTGCAGGCTTTTCCTCTTTCTTTTCTTTGGAATTTTTCACAAATTCGTCTACTTGTGCTTGAAGATCTGCTACTACTTTTCTTAGCTTTTCTTTTTGATCTTCAGATAACGTTTTTTTGTTTTCTTCTGAAATATTGTTCTTATTAAAAACATCTTGAACAAATAGCTGCATCATAGAAGAAGAAATATCCTGTAGGTTTAATTTTTCGTTAGACAATGTGTTCACCTCCAATTTCGTATTGGTTAAGGGACCTTTCCCTATGCCCAAAACAATTCTTCCTCATTCAGATTGATTAAAGGATGTCAATTTGTACTAGCAATGCTAGTAAAATTTGAATAAGAACCTGGAGAGAAATTGCAACATCTGTATCAGTTGTTGTGATTTTTACATCGCGAGAGTTTTCGATAATGAGTTTTTGTTTGTTTGCTTGCTTAATAACAGAGCTTTGAAGCAATTGCTGAGTTACTTGCTCTGCGCGGTCGCTATCAGCAATTGTTAAATTGATTACCAAGGCAATAGCTACTTGAATTGCTGCTTGTAATGAAACAGCAACCTGAGTATCAGTTGAAGTCACTTCAATATTGCAAGAGTCTTTAATGAAAATATATTCTTCTGAAGCTTGAATGGTTTCGTTCACTTGAACAGCATCTTGTGTTGCATCTTCGTGTTTGCATTTGCAGTCATCTAATGCAGACCATCTAGTTGTCATTAAAACTCACTCCTTTCATCAATAAGAGGTTAAAAGGAAACCACGACCTTTAACCGTAACGATAAGGACGCCGAGGGAAGGATCATAAATCGTGTGTTAAGCCGTGATTTCCTTTTAATTGTATATAATGCAGATGCACTGCCTTTTGTATGAGTCAAACATACAGGTTTGAACCCATTTTTTAGATAAAAGCTGATGGACAAATATATTGAGTCGTTAAATTCATCAACGGACAAATCTCGTGTCAGAAAAAAATCGATGGGTAACTTGTACACATACATAAAAGAAAAATACTTTCATAATTTATAAAGATTATTGTTTGAGAGGTGGGGGGAAATGACAACCTGGCTACAATTCATCATCCTGGCTTTTGCAGCTTTTCGACTAACTAGATTAATTGTGTTTGACAAAATTACTGCTTTTATTCGTAATCCTTTCCATCGAGAAGTTGAAGAGATGAATGATGATGGGGAATATGAGGTTTATATTGAAATAAAAGGATCAGGAATACGGGCATGGATTGGCGAGCTTTTGAGCTGTTATTGGTGTACAGGTGTATGGTGTACGGCATTTTTATACGGAATATGGTGGGTTTGGCCTCAAGGGGCAGAGCCACTCCTAATGATTTTAGCCATTGCTGGAGTAGCCGGAATTATTGAATCAATTGTCAGTAGAATTATAGATTAGGCAATACCCTTAGAAACAAATAGAAATTAACACATAAAATGAGATATAGAAGCTGAAAAATTTCAGGAAGATATACTCTATTTTACGAATAATCCTCCTTAACAAGCTGTAATCATTTTTCAATCAGCTAATGAATATTGAAGGTGTGCTCCTAAGATAAAGAATTTTTTATAGGAAGGTGGGATATAACATGAAAAAGGCTAACTTGAATCCTTCCGGAAGACCAACTAATTCCAACCAATCTGTATCTGTTTCCAAACCAAAAAAAGTTAAAAAAAGTGGCTGCGGTTGCGGAAAGAAAAAGAAACGCGTCTAACTGTTCCGATTCAGCTTCTTTTTCAGTTTTATAACAAGGGAGTACTTGATTTTTCGAGTACTCCTTTTATATTACATATTTTTACAGTTTTAAATGCATAATAATGAGGCTTATAAGACTAAACGAGGAGCAAAACAACATGCCAAGCTGGACAGAGGTCATTATACGATCAATACTCATTATTTTAGGTCTATTTTTCATTACAAAATTACTCGGGAAAAAGCAGCTATCAGCGTTATCGTTTTTTGAATACATTGTTGGCATAACAGTTGGTGATATTGCTGGAACCATTACGATGGATGTTGAATTAAATGTGGTAAACGGACTTATATCAATATTAATTTGGGCTTTATTTCCTATTATTATTTCTACTTTATCACTTAGAAGTAAGAAATTTAGAGACATAGTGGAGGGGCAGGCAACCACTTTTATACAAGATGGAAAGATCTTAGAGAAAAATATGAAGAGAGAAAAATATAGTACGGATGACTTACTTGAACAACTCAGGAAAAAAGATATTTTTCAAGTCTCAGATGTAGAGTTTGCTGTTTTGGAAACAAGTGGACAATTAAGTGTGCTACTGAAAAAAGAAAAACAACCAACAAAATGGGAGGATTTTTTCGGAAAGGGACCAGAGGTGGTAAAACCTCTTACGGTTATCATGGATGGAAAGTTCTTACCAGAAACCATTTATTCTGCTGGTTATAGCATTGCTTGGCTCAAATCAAAACTACAATCCCAAAATAGTCAGGTAGCAAATATTTTTCTTGGACAAATTGGCTCAGATGGTCAATTATATGTTGATTATTTTGATGACCATCTTGAGAAGGAAGGAGAGAAAAATGGAGATTATGGAACAACTCTTTGAACGGTGGATGGAATCAAAATTAAGAAAGCATGATTCTATTCAGAGGAATGAAGACAATAGATATGATAACGTTGATCAGCAATTAACTAATTTAGATAATACAGCTGATGAATTTGAGCAAAAGATGGAAATGGTTGCATCTCAGATGGAAAAATGGATGAGCGGAAAAGCAGGGGCGAAATAATTAAACTTTTCAATTATGTATATTAGTCCAACCAAAAGTACTTCCTTTACATATGATGTAGAGAAGTTAGGTAAAGGAGGTGCTTAGCGCATGGGTTACGGCTATGGTTACGGATACGGCGGTGGCAGCTACGGTGGTGGTAGCACTTTCGTATTAATCGTTGTATTGTTCATCCTTTTAATTATTGTTGGTGCTTCTTATTACAACTAATCTTAAAAAGATGTAAGGATAAAAGTATGAGCACTCTTGCTCGTACTTTTGTCATTTTTGGGTGTGTTTTTTTCGGTGACGGGTCATGGTGAGGACACTGTTGGAAAAATCACAGTAGCCCAAAAGAAATTTGAAATTTAATCACATTTTTAAATTAAGTCCATAGTATATATCATGAATTAAGGAGGCGGGAAAATGGATAGCAAATTCTTTAAAAACCTTGAAGGCAAAACTGGCGTAAACATGAATGATATCTTTTCTTTAGCTAACTCTTTACAAGGTGCAAACTTTAAAGACGAAAAAACAGTTCGCGGTGTCATCCAACAAGTATCTAGAATAGCAAATAAACCAGTAAATAAAGAAATGGAAGATAAAATTGTTAATTCCATCGTAAATGGTAAAGAAAAGCTAGACTTTAACACAATTGCCAAAATGATGAATAAAAAATAACATAACTAGGTTTGGAGATTCATAGTTACAGTGAAAAGCAGTCCGAATAATTATGGACTGCTTTTCTTTATTATTTGTGGTATGAAGGACAAGTTGAAGGGAATAAGTAGACTTGAACGACAAACGAAAGGGAAAAAGCAAGTGGAATGTCGTTCATAAGGTAGATGAACGACATTCCAGAGTGAGAAAGCAATTGAAATGTCGTTCATAAGGCTGATGAACGACAAACCAGAGTGAGAAAGCAATTGAAATGTCGTTCATAAGGCTGATGAACGACAAACCAGAGTGAGAAAGCAATTGAAATGTCGTTCATAAGGTAGATGAACGACATTCCAGAGTGAGAAAGCAATTGAAATGTCGTTCATAAGGCTGATGAACGACAAACCAGAGTGAGAAAGTAATTGAAATGTCGTTCATAAGGCTGATGAACGACAAACCAAAGTGAGAAAGCAAGTGGAATGTCGTTCATAAGGTAGATGAACGACAAATCAAAGCGAAAAAGAGAGTGAAATGTCGTTCATAGCGTTGATGAACGACAAACCAGAGTAAGAAAGCAGGTGAAATGTCGTTCATAGCGCCAATGAACGACATTCCCAAAGTCAAAAGCGATCAAATTGTCGCTCATCGCACTATTTCAAAAATATATCTATTTTAGCAACCCTTTAATAAACCGCGAAGGTGCGGCTTTTCGTCCTCGGCGATAGGATGGAACAGATAGGTATAGGTGTTCTTTTGCTCTTGTCATCGCGACATATAGTAAGCGTCTTTCTTCTTCGAGAAATTCATATTTTTCTTTTCTGGCAGATTCAAGGGCGAAGTCATGTGGTAGTGCTCCATCCACAACGCCTAATACGTACACATATTTAAATTCCAAGCCTTTGGAGCGGTGAATCGTCATCAGTTGAACTCCGGAATTGTCTTTATTTCCTTTCAAAGCTTGCTGAGTTACGGTCATGTGATCAATATGTTGAAGAAAATCTGGGATGGTTAAAAATTTCTTTGCGACAACTTTTAGGTCATTCAAGTCATCTGAGCCTTTTTCCATCGTATTTCCTTCGTTTCCTTGCTTTTTAAGATAATCAGTAAAGCCCAGTTCCTTTTCGATAATAGTTAGTGCTGTCACCGGCTTCTCATTTTTTAGAGAGCTGATTCTTGGGATGATCTTGTTAAGCTTTGATTTTTGAAAGTTCGGCAAACCATTCACGTGCAACAATGCTTCAACAAGGGAGCAATCATGTAAAATGCTCAAAGCCTTTACATCGTTCACAACGGATTGCTTTAAAAATAGTGCTCGAATAAGTTCGGCAATCGCTGTTGAATCATCTGCATTCATACTTAATCGCAAATAGGAAAGCATACTACGAACCATTTTTCTTTCATAAAAAGAAGACTGTCCATTTTCCATCGTAAAAGGAATGCTTGATTGCACGAAGCGTTCAAACACAGCTCGTCCACCGGTATGAGTTCGGTATAAAACAGCAAATTCATCAGGAGCTGCACCCTCTTCAATTTTTTCCTTCATATCTTGCAGAATCATCGTTGCCTCTTCTTCCTCATCATATGGAAAAAAGGTAACAGGTAAGTGCTCTGATTGATACTGAGCAATCATGCTCTTACTTAAGCGATGTTTATTTTTTGAAATAACCTCATTGGCTGTTGATACGATCTCGTGATCTGATCGGTAGTTAGAGGATAGGTGAATCACTTTGGCATCAGGATATTCCTGCTTGAAGTCTAAAATAAAAGAAGGCTGACTTCCTCTAAAACTATAAATCGTTTGATCATCATCGCCAACTCCACATAAATTTCTTGTGTGGTTTGAGAGGAGTTGAATGAGCTTATATTGAATAGGATTAATATCTTGAAACTCATCAATAAGAAAATACTGAAAACGATTTTGATAAGCTTTAAGAATATCGGGATTTTCCTTTAGAAGTTGATAGCAATGAACAAGCATGTCATCAAAATCAAATTGACCTCGTTGTAGCTTTTGATCCTCATATGCCCGATAAAGAGTTAATGCTGTTTGTTCCCATTCATCTGCTGGGTGAATATCATTCACTGACTTCATTGTGTTTTTCCAAAAACCAATTTGTTGAATGGCTTGGTCGAATGGAAAATCCTTCTCATCAATACCTAGCTCTCTACACGAATTTTTTAAATAAACTTCTTTTTGCCAATCCCATTTTAAAAGATTTTGGCCGTTCCACTTATCGCGATTGTGATGAAGTAGGATTTTGTAGAATATGCTATGAAAAGTACCAATCACGAGCTGATTTAACTGACTAACATGTAGTGATGAAGAAGCGGCGAGACGCTCATGCATTTCTCGTGCGGCTTTTGCTGTAAACGTAACAAGCATGATCGAAGTTGGTTGGATCTTTTTTTCTTCAATCATATAAAGAGCTCTTGTGGTAAGAACTCGGGTTTTACCACTACCAGCACCAGCTAAAATAAGCAGTGGTCCTTCAATTGTTGTCACAGCTTCCTTTTGTTCAATATCAAGAGGTATACCTACTATTGATGAAGGTGTTTTCACTTTTAATGTAAACGGTGTTCTTCCTTTAATGTATTTAGGCTGAAGCCACTTGATTACCTGTGGCTTTTCAACTGTTGCAACACTTCGGGATTTTGGTATGCGGAATCCGTTTTTTTCTTCATATAATAGTTCAGGCTCTTTTACCTGAACAGGCTGATCTGGGTAATACTCTTGAAACTGCTGCTGACAAGTTTCATTTCGTGTTTGATTGGAATGATAAAAATATGGAGATTTGCTTATTCCTAGATAAAATCGAACAGGCTGCCCACAACATTGACAGGTGACCTCTTCTTTTAAACAAGACTCATAGATTCGTTGATAATCTTCTCGAGGTAATTGAAGCAAGGAGATTGTAACATCTTTCAACTTTGCAGAATTCATAGTGACCCTCCTCCCATAAAATAGGATGCTAAAGCGTATGTATTTATAAAATAATAAAAAACAAACTTTCATAAGCGACAAAGTCTATCTTAACAGAATGACAACCGAACGAAAAGGTAAAAATACATGGTTTAACTTAACAAAAATAAGGGAATTTATGTAAGGGAGAGGTGACAAAGATGGGTTATATTTTACCAATTCAGCAAGATACATACACACAATACGCAAATCGATCAATCTCTGTACAACAACATTATTCGCAAATCTTACCAATTTCTGCCATTAAGTTGAATCGAAACAATGAAGAAGAAAATTCACAACAGCAGCATAAATTTGCAGATATCTTAGAAGAAAAATTGAAGAAAAATAAATATTCCTCATCATTTACAGGAAAAGGTAAGCTCTTTAACGAATATGTGTAAAAAAACGTTTAAGAGGTAAAAAATGAATTTTATTCAACTTAACAATAGTTGCTACTATTTTCAAGGCGCAGTGAATATTGGGTATGTACGTAATGGAGAAAACGGCTTACTAATTGATGCTGGTATTGACAAACAAACGATGAAAAAAGTATTAAAAAAATTACAGGGTGACAATTTACCTGTAACTCATTTATTTGTTACACATGCTCATGCTGACCACTACGGTGGGGCAGAGCATTTACAATCCATTGTAGACGTTTATACGTACGCACCGAAACTCGAAGCGGCTATGCTTAGACATCCAATTATTGAACCACTCTATCTTTTTCAAGGAAATAAGCCATTGCCTGAAATGAGAAATAAATTTTTAGAAGGTAAACCAATAAGGGTTGATGAAGAAATTGAGCAAGCAACCTATCCTTTTGGCGACACTTTTTTTCAATGCTATTCCTTGCCAGGGCACAGCATCAATCAACATGGCCTACTTATTGATAAAGTCCTATATGCTGCTGATGCTTATTTTGCAGTAGAGCAGTTGCATAAACATAAAATTCCATTCATTATTGATGCAAAAGATACTTTGGACTCTCTTCACAAACTTAAAAAAATAGATTGTGTTGGGGCTGTTCCTGGACATGGTTTGTTTGAAGAGGATTTTGTCAAAACAGTCGATGCGAACATTTCTTATCATCTTAAGTTAATGAATTCCATAAAGAGTGTCATACACGAGCATGATGCTGGTATTTATCATGATGAACTAGTAGCCGAGATTTGTACAATGTGGGATATAGGAGATCTAAATGTTCCTTCATGGATGCTGTTTCGTACAGCAGTGACAGCTTACGTTACCATGCTTGTACAAGAAAATACGGCTGAACTCCTAATTAATACTCACCGGCTAATGATACGAGAGAACAAGAAAAGCTCCCACTAACTAATGGGAGTTTTTTTTTAGAAGGATTGAACATGTAAACCAGAACCCTCGAGCCACTCAGCATATAAAACTTCTTCTGTTCTAAGTATATTTTGCTGCTTTAACTGTTGCTCCAGCCAGTTGTAATTAAAGCCTGCTTCAACTAAATTTTGTTTAATCACTTTCCCATCACTTATGATTGTAATTGGGATATATACTTTTTTCAGATTCACTTGGAGATCAGGTTTCGTTGGGTTTTCATATTCTGCTTTTTTTAGAATACTGACCGTACCATCTGTTTCTAGAACAGCATATTCTAGCTCTCTTATTGAGAAAACGCCTTTTGCTCGAATCAAATGTTGTAGCTGGTTAATATCAAGCTTACATTTTTTTAAGCTTTCTCTTAATATTTTACCTTCTTGAATAATAATCGTCGGCTTTCCTTCAAGAAGTCCACGCGATTTACTCCACTTTTGCGTAATTAGCTCCAAAATAAAGATTAATAATCCCCATACAGCTACTGCATAAATTACTCGTGAGATTCCAACTTCATCATCAAAAATGGCATTTCCAACAAGTTCACCAAGTACAAGTGCAGAGATAAAGTCAAACGTTGTAATTTGGGTAATTTGTGTTTTACCTAATATTTTTGTAATGATGAAAAGTGCAATAAAGCCAAAAACTAATTCAATTGTAATTTGTCCAAACTCCATGCTAGATACCCCCGTTCACGATCCATATGATTAGGATAATCGTACATGTCGTTTTTATGCAAAATCGATGAGATAGTGTGGGATTTAAATAAAATGGTGAGTTTTTGTTAACACTATTGGATAATATTTTCTCTATTTAAGGGGGTACACAGATGTCTCACGATTCAACTCAGCTTACCTCAACAGAGATTGCTTCTCTTTGGACATCCTATTAATGAATGACACAATGGTGGCAACGATGTTATCACATATGCTTCAGTACATAGAAGATCCCGACATAAAAGCAGGTGTAGAGCTGGCTTATAATATGGCTGTTAAAAATGTCCACTTTTTAAAGGAACTATTTCAACAAGAACAATTTGCCATACCGAATGGCTTTACAGAGGATGATGTTAATACTAGCGCACCTCGTTTGTATTCTGATACGTTTTGTTTAACATATGTAAATCATATGGCCAAAGTGGGGATGCTCGCTTACGGTGGTTTCTTATCAATGAGTGTT